>JAKFXV010000091.1 GCA_021731205.1 Nocardioides sp.
GGATTGGGTGGCCCACCTTCGCTCCGGCGGCACGACCCCGTGGGCAGCATTCGAGACCGACTCGCCCGCGCCCCCCACGACGGAGCTGGCCGAGGCGGCCCGGGCGCGAGTGCCGGGGGCGCAAAACCTCGAGTTGCTGCGGCGGATCAACCTGGCCAGCGGCGCTCGCCCGACGTCGTACGCCGAAGGGGTGCTGCGGGCGAGCCTCGCGGGCCGGGGTCAGCCCGAGTTCGCGCTGAGCGGTGTCGCGGACCGGCGTCCTGAGATCGACCCCGACGAGATCGACGACGAGGAGTTGCTGCGCGTGGCCGCCTCGGCGATCGCCGACGCGCTGATCCTGGGCGGGCTGCCCGACCCGGTCGAGCCACCCCCACCCCGCAGGCGGCGACGGCACTTCCACCTGGCCGGTGACCCCTGGCTCGCGATCCCGCTGCGCCGGGAGCTCCTGATGGCCGGGCATCCGACCGGCGGCCTGCGGGCCCGTACCTATGTCTTGGGTCGGCCGTTCGACGAGCTGGTGGTGGACGCCTGGTCGGCCGCCTGCTTCGACAACGGCCCCGCGCCCTGGGAGACCTGGCTGGCCAACTGGGTCGAACGCGACCGGCCCCCGACCCGGGTCGACCTGGAAGCCATCGCCGAGCGACATCGACCGCGCGCGCGGTCGATCGAGGTCGTCACGGATCCGGCCTTGCTGCGCGGCCTGCTCGGGTGTCGGCGCCAGCTGACGGTCCCGACCCCGCTTGCGGCTTCGGCGCTCGAGGCCGCCCGTCGGGTCGCCGTCGTGCTCGGCGGGCTGGTCTCGCCTGATGAGCGGACCGCCCTGTTGCGGGGCCGGCTCCTGCCGGCGATCGCGGGCGCGCCCGGACCGCGCCTGTCGGTGCCGGAGGGTTGCCTGCCGTGGGCCCGGTCGCAGGCCGGACGGATGCGGGCCACGCTGTCGCAGGCTGGATACGGTGTGCACGGCGGCTGGGATGTCTTGACCGCGGTGCCCACCGCCGCCGGCCAGTCGTACGCCGACCGGCCGAGCACCTCGGGGGCGCTCACGACCGCAGTCTCGTTGTTGGGAGGGGAGGCCTGGTGAGCAGCAGGCGGGTGCTCCTCCACGTCGGGACCCCCAAGACGGGGACCTCTCACCTGCAAGACGTGCTGTTCCGCAACCGCACGACGCTGCGCGACCGCGGCGTCAACTACCCGGGGTTGCGGTTCGATGCTCACTTCCTGGGCGCACTCGACCTGATGCGGATGCCCTGGGGTGGGCTGGAGAAGGACGCCGTCGGGGCGTGGGACAAGCTGGCCGGATCCGCCCGGAGCTGGTCGGGCACCACGATCATCAGCCACGAGATCCTCGCCGCGGCCACGCCCGAGCAGGCCCGCCGGGCCCGGGAGAGCCTCGGAGACGCCGAGGTGCACGTCGTACTCTCCGTCCGCGATCTGGCCCGGCAGATCCCCGCCGAGTGGCAGGAGAACATCAAGCACCGCCATGTGCTCGGCTACGGCGCGTTCCTCCGTCGGATCCAGGACCCGGCCCGCACCGACCGCACCGCCAACTGGTTCTGGGGTGTGCAGGACGTTCCGGCGATCCTCGACCGCTGGGCCGAGGGGTTGCCGTCCGAGCACGTGCACCTGATCACGGTGCCGTTGCCGGGGGCGCCGCGCGATGAGTTGTGGCGCCGCTTCAGCACGGCGTTCGGGCTCGACGGCATCGCCCTGGAGGCCACGACGCAGCGGGCCAACCCGTCGTTAGGTGCCCCCGAGACCGCCCTGATCCGCAAGATCAACCGGCGTTTCAACAAGCTGGTGGAGCCTGCCGACTATCGGCCGCTGGTCCGCGAGCTCTTGGCCCATCAGACCCTGGCGGCCCGAACGCACTCCCCGCGCCTTGCGCTGCCACCCGACGCACATCCCTGGGCGCGAGCCCTCGACCAGCAGTGGGCCGATGAGATCAGGGCTCGCGGGTACGACGTCGTGGGTGACCTCGATGAACTGCTGGGCGGGCCGCCGATCGAGGAGTACGTCGACCCCGACCGCCCGCGGCCGCGGCTGGTGACCGACGCCGCCTTGGACGCCATCGGCGCCCTGTTGCAGGAGAACGCCCGGCTCCGTCAGTCCGAGATCAGCCTCCAGACCGCTGTCGCCGCCGCCCGCAAGGAGACCAACCCGGTGCGCCGGGTCGCCGAGGCGATCGTGCACACGCTGCAGGGACACCCGCTCGGGCGGGTCGCGCTCGGGGCCTATCGCAAGCTCCGCGGCCGCCCGCCGGTCACCTAGTCACTCTCGTCAGGAACTGCGCGGTCGGGGCAGCAGCTCCTTGTCGGCGTACCTTCCGACCTGCCAGGTGGCGAAACCATCGGCCGTCATGCCGACCAGCCCACCGACCAAAGGCACCCGGCGGCCGATCGTGGTGGCCAGGCGTTTTCCGGCAACGCGGGCGATGAGCGCGCTGGCCACGGCGCCGGCGATCACCTTGTCGAGGTCGACGCTGTGCACCGGTGCGGTGGCCAGGGCCATCGGCGGCGCCGGAAGCTTCTTGGCTCGCACCATTGCGTTGACGTCATCCTCGCCGAGCAGGCACACCAAGATCGCGTTGCGGATCTTGGGGTCGGCCAGGTCGTAGCCGCGTAGGTGGGCGATGCCCGCGATCATCCGGCATTGCAGGAGCGCGAGGCCGGAGATGTTGGCCGGGATCGCGACGGTCGCGGTGACCAGGCCGCCGAGGTTGGTGATGAAGCCTTGGGCGCCGGCGAACCGCACGTGGTTCTCGATCACCTCGTGCACCGCGCGCTCCACGTCGCCGTGTTGCTCCCGCAGTTGGCGATCGGCCGCCAGTGCGGCCGGCGGCAACGGACCGACACCGTCGATGGCGCGGGTCAGCGCCTCGCGCACGAACGACGCCGTGAGATTGGGCGCGAGGTCGGTCACGTGTGGCGCGAGGGCCTTGGACAGGCTCGACTTGATGCTCATCACGCACATCGTACGGTCGCGTCGAAGGTGGAACACGACGGTGCACTTGGCCCTATGTTGGGTGGGTGGATCGGCGCCGCTCTCAGATCGAGCCCGAGCCGTCACGGTGGGAGTTCCCGGATCCGCGCAGCTTCGATCGAAGCGAGGATCTGGTGGGTCTTGGCGCCGATCTGGCACCGGGGACGCTGCTGGCGGCGTACCGCCGCGGGATGTTCCCCATGCCTTCAGAGCTGCCTTCAGAGCTGCCGTCGGAGCTACCGGTCGAGGACCGACCCGGCGGACGCGCGGAATCGTCCCCGCCGGCCTGGTTCTGCCCGGTTCGCCGGGGAGTCCTCCCGCTGTCGCGGCTGCGGGTGTCAACGTCTCTGAGTCGGTCCCGTCGGCGCTTCGAGATCCGGGTGAACACCGCCTTCGAGGCTGTCGTGGCGGGCTGTGCGGACCCGCGCCGTGAGCGCGGCTGGATCGACGGCGAGTTCCAGGCGGCGTACTCAAGGCTGCACGAGCTCGGCTGGGCGCATTCGGTGGAGGCCTGGCGTGACGGCGATCTGGTGGGAGGGTTGTACGGCGTCGCCATCGGAGGGTTGTTCGCCGGAGAGTCGATGTTCCACCGCGAGCGCGACGCCTCCAAGGTGGCCTTGGTCGCCCTGGTCGAGATCCTGCGCGACGAGTACGCCGACCAGCGGCTGCTCGACGTCCAGTGGCGGACCCCGCATCTGGCATCGCTCGGAGTGGTCGAGCTGGCTCGCCGGGACTACCTCAGTCGGCTTCCCGACGCGTTGGCGTTGCCGACACCGGCCGGCCTGCTGGCTACTTGAGCAGTTTCGACATCCGGCGGTCGGCCAGCGGCTTGCCGCCGGTCTGGCAGGTGGCGCAGTACTGAAGTGACGAGTCGGCGAAGCTGACCTCGCGCACCGTGTCTCCGCACACCGGGCAGGGCTGGCCGGTGCGGCCGTGCACCGCGAGGTTGGACTTCTTCTCGCCCTTGAGCTCGCTCGCCGCCAGCCCGCTGGACCGCGCGACGGCGTCGCCGAGCACGCCCTTGATCGCGTCGAAGAGGGTCTGGAGCTCCGGCTCGCTCAAGGAGTTCGCGGGCTTGAACGGCGAGAGCCGGGCGGCGTGCAGCAGTTCGTCGGAGTAGGCGTTGCCGATGCCGCCGATCGTCCCCTGATGCCGCAGCACGCCCTTGAGCTGGGCGCGCCCGGCTTCGTGGAGGATTCCTGCCAGCACCTCGATGGTGAAGTCGTCGTCGAGAGGGTCGGGTCCGAGCCTCGCGACGCCTGGCACGTCGAGTGCGTCGCGGACGACGTACATCGCGAGGGACTTCTTGGTGCCGGCCTCGGTCACGTCCAACCCGGCCGTCTGGCCGGCCTGCGCGTCCAACAGGATCCGCACGGCCAGGGTCGACTTGGGGCTCGGCCGCGGCGGCAGGCCCGGCAGGTCCTCGCGCCAGCGCACCCACCCGGCGCGCGCGAGGTGGAACACCAGGTGCAGCCCCGAGGCGTCGATGTCGAGGAACTTTCCGTGCCGGCTCACCCCGTCGACGAAGCTGCCCTCGACGGCGTGCAGCGGTGGGTCGTAGGTCTTCAGCGCACTGAACTGCGCGAGGTGAACCTTCGTGATCGGACGCCCGACCAGCCGTCCGCGCAGGTCCGCGGCCAGCGCCTCGACCTCCGGCAGCTCCGGCATCGCGCCAGTCTAGAACCGGCGAGTGGCTGGCAGTGGATCAGGCTGGGGGGGCTTCGGGATCGGCGTCGTCAGAGGGTACGTCGGCCTCGGCTGCGGCGTCGGTCACATCGGTCGCCGCCTCATCGGCAGCGTCCTCGGCGCCGGGTCGGTGGCTGGCGACCTTGTCGACCAGATCACCGGCCTTGGTCTTCACCTTGGCCACCGTGTCGGCGTACTTGCCGTCGGTGCGCTCGTCGATGACCGTGCCCGCCTTGTCGAGCAGCCCCTCGACCTTGGCCTTGGAGTCGTGGGCGACCTCCCCGGCCTTGGACTTGGCGTCGGAGAGGGCTTCCTTCGCGGCGCTGCCGAGGCTGTCCAGCTTCTTGGACAGTTCGAGTTCCTCGGCCTTGGCCTTGATCTGATCGGTGAACTTCATGGGGTCTCCCCTGTTCTCGAGGCGTGTGTCCAACACTAGTCCTCGACCGTGCGCCTAGGGTTCCGGCATGGGCAAGAAGTCACGCGGTCAGACACGTCCCACTCCGGCAGCTGCTGGCGAGGTGGGGCCGCGACAACCCTGCCCGTGTGGCTCGGGCCGGCGGTTCAAGGCTTGCCACGGCGCGGCTGGTGGCCCGGCCCCCGTGTTCGTCCGGCGACCCTTCGCGGGCTTGGCCTCCGAATGCGATCTGATCGCGCTGCGCGAGCTCGTGCCGGCAGCCATCGCGCCAGCGCGGTTGCTCGACTCCGATCGCCAGGTGTTGATCTGCACGGTGTTGCCGGCGGCCGCGCCGGCCATGGTTCGTGACAGTGGGGAGATCTGGCTCGGCCTGCAGGTCCGACACAACTTCGGTGATCCCGCCCGGGACCTCGGTGCAGTTCTGGTCAAGGCGCTGGACTCCGAGCCGGGCGTGATCGGCCTGCTGGATGATCCGGGGTCGGGACCTCGGCTCCAGGATCTGGTGAGCGCTGATCCACTCGAGGTCACGGTGCACGACGGCTACGACTTCTGGTTGGCCGACGTCGATGAGGACGAAGACACCAAGTCGGCCGCGTTGGAGCACGCCAACCACTCGGCTCATCCGACCGCACGGCTGGCCTCGGTGACCGCTGCCTACTGGACAGACGTCGGGACCAAGGAGCATCTGCGGTGGGTGATGCCGCAGCCGGAGGAAGAGTTGCTCGATGCGCTGGCGAGGCTGCATGCGGCGGGTCTCGACAGCGTGGCCGAAGGCTCCCGCCTGGTGGGGATGTTCAGAGCTCATGGGGTGCTCGCTCCGGTGTGGGACCTCCCGCTCGGCACCGGAGCGGCCGCGCTCGAGGAGCCCGCGGCCACGTTCGCGGCCAGACTCGATGACGCACTGACCGACACCTCGCCGCTCTCAGGCGATCAGCGGGCCGCGCGATCCGGCCTTGCCAACCGCCAAGTGACTATCCGCTGAGGGCCCAAACGGGCCAATTTGTCCTCGTCGGCTCGACAATCCAGCGGTCTTGGTTGAATCGAAACTTTTGGTCGCGTAAGTTTCGGGTTGCCCGGTCGTTGTTGTATCCCCCGTCAGCAACGGCCGGGCCTTTCATTTCCGGAGGATTCGGGACTTTCTGCAACGAGATCCGTTGAGTTGGCCAGATGGCTAGACCAGTTCGGACCGTGGAACCGGAAAATCGCCACTGATGCGCCTCACCTACGGACCAGCTCGTAGGCCGTCAGCGCCGCGAGCAGCAGGCACACGGCGGCCCCGACGTACTGCAGCGAACTCAGCCGGACCCGCCGCAACAACGTCTGGCCGACCACCGTGGCGAGGCCGCTGACTGTGAGGAGCGCGAGCCAGGCTCCCGCGAAGACGCTGACCGGCTGCTCGTAGCGGGCCGCGAGTGTGACCGTCAGGATCTGCGACAGGTCGCCCCACTCCGCGGTGAACAACACGAGGAACGACGTGCCGATCACCCGAAGCGCGGTCGGCGCGACGCCGGCCGCCTCGGAGTCGCCCGTGGCGCCGGCGTCCGCTCGATCCGCCAACCGGGCCGAGCGGAACAGCACGATCGCGCCGATGGCGAACATGCCCGCGGCCAGGGAACGGACCAGATCGGCGGGCAGCAGGCTGATCACGTGCCCGAAAACCACGGCCACCAGGCACTGGACCAAGAAGGCAGCGCCCACCCCGATCCAGACGAACAGCGGGCGATACCGGGTCGCCAGCACCAGGGTCGCGAGGAAGGTCTTGTCGGGTAGCTCGACGACGAAGATGGCCGCGAACGTCAGCGCGAGGACAGTGATATCCACAGGTCGGGTCCGGGTCGGTTCTACTCCGCGCGGAACGGGTCGGCGGGGTAGACGCCGAGGATCTTCACATCGGTGGTGAAGAACGCCAGCTCCTCCAGGGCGCGCGCGAGGCGTGGATCGGCCGGATGCCCGTCGACTTCGGCGAGGAACTGGGTCGCCGAGAAGTGCCCCCCGACCATGTAGCTCTCGAGCTTGGTCATGTTCACACCGTTGGTCGCGAACCCGCCCAATGCCTTGTAGAGGGCGGCCGGCAGGTTGCGCACGTTGAAGATGAACGACGTCACCACGGGCCCGTTGTCCGGCGCGGCCTCGATCAGCTCGGCAGAGAGTACGACGAACCGAGTGGTGTTGTGCTCCTCGTCCTCGACGTCGGGCGCCAGCACGTTCAGGCCGTAGATCTCTGCGGCGAGCGGCGGTGCGATAGCCGCCTGGGTGACGTCGTTGGCCTCCGCGATCTCGCGCGCAGCACCGGCGGTGTCGCCGGAGATGATCGGCTCGAGGTCGTGGTCGCGGATCAGCCGCCGGCACTGCCCGAGCGCGTGCACGTGCGAGTGCACGGTGGTGATGGTGTCCAGGGACGAGCCGGGCACCCCGAGCAGGTGGAAGCGGATGCGGAGGAAGTGCTCGGCGATGATGTGCAGCCCGGAGGTCGGCAGGAAGTGGTGGATGTCGGCGACCCGGCCCGCGATCGAGTTGTCGATCGGGATCATCGCCAGCGCAGCATCCTTGCTCTCCACCGCGGCGAAGACGTCCTCGAACGACGCGCACGCCACCGCTTCCCAGTCGGGGTAGTGCTGCTTGCACACCAGATGGGAGTTGGATCCGGGCTCGCCCTGATAGGCGATGCGTTGTGTCGCGTCGGTGGTCACGCCTCAAATGCTCCCACGAGAGCCGGGGCGAGAGGTTCAGCTTCGCGGCACCCGGACCAACAGTCGGCCGTGGATGCACTCCATCCGGAGCTCGCGGCCGGCGCCGACGGCGTCGCCGTCGAGCTGTCGCGGTGTGTCGTGATTGGTGCGTACGACGACCGTGGAGCCGGTCATCCGGGTCAGTGCGTCGTCGGTACGGGTGCGCTTGGACAAGATCCGGGCAACCAGCGGGACCCAGGACCACAGCTTGGGCGGATCCAGGAGCAGCACGTCGAGCTTGCCGTCGTCGATCGTGGCATCCGGCAGCAGCGGCATGCCGGCCTGGAGGTAGCCGACGTTGCCGATCACGACGGTCTTCGCGCGGTGCTTGGTGGGCGGGCCACCGTCGACCGACACCTCCACGCGGATCGCCGGGCTGCGCAGCGACTTGGTGCCGGACACGACGTACGCGAACCAGCCGACCTTGTTCTTGATGTCCTCGCTGACGCCTTCCATGATCGCCGCGTCCATGCCCATCCCGGCCATCACCAGGAAATGGGTGTCCTCGATGCCGTCACCGGAGACGGCGACCAGGTCGATCGCGCGGTCCTGGCCGTTGAGGGCGACGTCGATGGCCGAGCGGAGATACAGCGGGATGTCCAGGTTGCGGGCCAGCAGGTTGCCGGTGCCGGCAGGGATGATCCCGACGGGGATGCCGGTGCCGGCGAGTTCGGCGCACACCTCACGGACGGTGCCGTCGCCGCCGCACACCACCACCAGATCGGCACCCGCCACCGACGCTTCGTGCGCCATCCCGCTCCCCGGATCCTCGACCGTCGTGTAGTACCACTTCGGGCGGGACCACCCCGAGGCCGCGGCCAGTTCGGTGACGATAGTGCGGAAGTGGACCGGGTCCTCGAGCTTGACCGGGTTCACGATCACCGCCAGGTCCCGGGTGCCCGGCACCGACTCCACCAGCGGCGCGGCAGCGGCCGCATGGCTGCGCGGGACCGGGCTGTAGAGCCACATCCCCAGCAGCACGACGCCGGCACCGAGCAGCATCCCGCCCACGGTGTCGCTCGGGTAGTGCCGGCCCAGCAGCACCCGGTCCGCGGCTACGACGAACACGACCAGCACCAACCCTGCGATCGCGGCCCGGCGCAGGATCGGTCGCCGCAGGAACATCGAGGCGAGCACCATCACGATGCCGGCGTACGCCGCTGTGGCGCTGACGTGTCCTGACGGGAACGCGTTGTTCTCCAAGAACCCGATCGGGTCCTGCCACTCGGGTCGTACCCGCCCGACCAGCGTCTTCAACACGGTCGTGGACAACGAAGTCACGATCATCACACCCGCCGCGAAGGCCGCCGCGCGCGGTTGTCGTCGCACCAGGAGCCACCCGCACAGTCCCAGGGTCGCCAGCACCATCCCGAGGGTGCCGAAGACGATTTCGACCGTCCGCAGGATCGGGTCGAGCCAGTCCGAGTTCACCGCCCACTCCTGAGCCGGGACGCCCCGGTGGTCGAGCTCGCTCAGTGGTTCGAAACCACTCCGCACGAGCGCGGCGAGCAGCGCCAACTGCGCGAAACTGAGCATCGCCCACGACAGCGTCAACCAGCGGGGTCTCTCGGGCACGGTCGTCAGTATGGCGGGAGCCGGGGCGGATAGCCTTGTCGCCATGATCGATCCCCGGATGCTCCG
>JAKFXV010000104.1 GCA_021731205.1 Nocardioides sp.
ACATCGATTGGCACGGCGAACGCGTCGTCGACGTACCCCCGCGCAGCGTCGCGCACGACGGCCCGACCTACCACCGCCCGATCGCCCGGCCCGAGTGGCAAGATGCGTTGCAGGCCAACTCGACCGCAAGTCTTCCTCGACCCCGCAGCGGCGATGAGCTCCGCGCCATCCTGCTCCGCCTGCTCGGCTCGCCCAACCTGTGCGACAAGTCGTGGATCACCGACCAGTACGACCGCTATGTCCGCGGCAACACCGTGCTCGCTCAACCCGAGGACAGCGGGATGATCCGCGTCGACGAACAGACCAACCTGGGTGTTGCCGTCTCCACCGATTGCAATGGGCGCTTCGCAAAGCTCGACCCGTACGTCGGAGCGCAGTTGGCGCTCGCCGAGTCCTACCGCAACGTGGCGACGGGCGGTGCGACGCCGTTGGCGATCTCCGACTGCTTGAACTTCGGCTCCCCCGAGGACCCGGGCGTGATGTGGCAGTTCGCGGAGACCTGTCGCGGTCTGAAGGACGGCTGTGCGGAGCTCGGGATTCCGGTCACCGGCGGCAACGTGAGCCTCTACAACCAGACGGGAGACACCGCGATCTTGCCGACCCCGGTCGTGGCCGTGCTCGGCGTGATCGACGACGTCACCCGGCGTACGCCGAGCGGCTTCCAGGCCGAGGGCGACCAGATCTTCCTGCTCGGCACCACCGCGGATGAGCTCGACGGCTCGCAGTGGGCGTTGGTCGAGCACCAACACCTGGGTGGGCTGCCGCCTCGGGTCGACCTGGCCGCCGAGCAACGCCTGGCTCGACTCCTGGGCGAGGCCGGTCACACTGGGGCGATCACCAGCGCCCACGACCTGGCCGACGGCGGCCTGGCGCAGACCCTGGCCGAGTCGTGCCTGCGCCGGGGAATCGGCGCCGAGATCGCGCTGGGAACGGATGGTTTCGTCGAACTGTTCTCCGAGTCCTCCGGCCGGGTCCTGGTCACGACCACTCCGAAGGCTGCGGCCGAGCTGCTGGCTCTTGCTGCTCACCACGACGTGCCGTGCGCCGCGCTGGGTCGCACCGGCGGCGACCGGCTCGTTGTCGAGGGCCGGTTCGACATTCCGGTGTCCGAGTTGAGGACCGTGTGGACGGCGACCCTGCCAGACGCCCTGGGATAGACCCCGGGATAGGTCCCGGGATAGGCATAGTTGCGAGCCGCAGAGGTCTGCTCCGAAGCGCATTGGGACTGCCGGCGTTCGGTCTGCCCCTGGTCGCCTGCGCCGGCGAAGGATCGGAGGTCGAGGTGAGCCGCACCGAGAGGGTCGACTACGGCCCTGATCCTTCGCAGTACGCCGAGCTCTATCGCCCCGTGGGCGAGTCCCGCGGCGTCGTCGTGGTCATCCACGGCGGCTATTGGAAAGCGGCGTACGACGCCGAACTCGGCCAGCCGCTGGCCCGCGATCTCGCCGCCCGGGGCTGGACGGCCTGGAACCTCGAGTACCGCCGCGTCGGCAACGGCGGCGGAGTGCCCGAGACGCTGGACGATGTCGCAGCGGGCATCGACGCCCTGGCCGATCTGCCGGAGCTCGACCTCACGAACGTGATCGCCGTGGGGCACTCCGCCGGGGGACATCTGGCCGCCTGGGCTGCCGCGCGGGGTCGTTACCCGCGTTGGTCGCCCGTCCGGCTCGAGGTCACCGGCGTGATCGCCAAGGCCGGCGTCCTGGACCTCGCGTCGGCCTATCGCGCCGGGCTCGGCACCGGAGCGGTCGCCGGCTTCGTGGGTTCGCCGCCCGGGCCGTCATACGACCAGGTCGACCCGATCCGGCAGGTCCCGCTCGACGTGCCGGTCTGGTGTGTGCACGGCGAGGATGACACGACGGTGCCGATCGCACAGTCCGTGGCGTACGTCGACGCGGCCGTCGCCGCGGGCGGTCGGGCCGAACTGGTCAGGTTCGAAGGTGACCACTTCGAGCCGATCGACCCCGACTCCGAGGCCTGGGAACTCGTCGTCGGCATCCTCGGCGAGATCTCCGGCGTCGACGCCGCGGGGGAGGGGTAGGTGGCCCGGCGGTTACGACCGGCCCCCCCGGAGCAGGTCGCCCAGGCGCTCGCTCGCCTCGATGACCCGCGAGACGGCGACCTCCGGCTGCTGACCAAGCACTTCCTCGCGGTGTTGTCCGAACGGGCGCCCGGTGCCTCGGTGGAGGTGCGAGTTCCGCCGTACGCCGCGGCGCAGGTCATCCCCGGGGTGCGGCACACGAGAGGCACGCCCCCGGCCGTGGTCGAACTGGACGCCCGCACTTGGATCGAGCTGGCGACCGGCGCGGTGGCGTGGCCGGAGGCGGTGACCTCGGGTGCCGTGCGGGCTAGCGGCGAGCGGGCCGACCTGGCGCCGTACCTCCCACTCGTTGGGTCGACCCCGCCGAACTAGATTGGCGCCATGACCTCGATCGAGCAGTTGCGCACCCGCCTAGCCGACGTTCTGCCCGGCGTACGACGCGACCTCGAGCGGCTGATCCGTATCGAGTCCGTCAGCGCGGACCCGCAGCGCGCCGGCCAGCTCGAGCGCTCGGCCCAGGCCGTGGCTGAGCTGTTCACCACCGAGGGCTTCCGCAGCCAGATCCTGTCCGTCGAGGGCGGCGCCCCGGCCGTGGTGGCCCATCGCCAAGGTCCGGCGGGCGCCCCGACCGTGCTGCTCTATGCCCATCACGACGTGCAGCCCGAGGGCGACCACGCGACCTGGGACTCTCCGCCTTTCGAGCCGACCGAGCGGGCCGGCCGGCTTTACGCACGCGGCGCGGCGGACGACAAGGCCGGCATCGCCGCCCATCTCGCCGCGGTGCGGATCCTGGGTGACGACCTACCGGTCGGCTTGGTGATCTTCAGCGAAGGTGAGGAGGAGATCGGCAGCCCTAGCCTTTCGGCGTTCTTGCATCACCACCGTGACCTCCTGCGGGCGGACGTCATGGTGATTGCTGACTCCGGCAACTGGGACATCGGAGTGCCCGCGCTGACCACGAGCCTGCGGGGCCTGATCAGCGTCGACGTCGAGGTGCGCACCCTCACCCACGCGGTCCATTCCGGCATGTGGGGCGGGCTGGCCCCGGATGCCCTGATGGCACTCGTCCGGTTGTTGGCATCACTGCACGACGACGAGGGCAACGTCGCCGTCGCCGGGCTGTACGCCGGACCGGCAGCCGCCGTCGACTACCCAGAGGAGCGGCTGCGGGTCGAGTCGGGTGCGATCGAGGGCCTGCACTGGATCGGTACGGGTCCGGTCGTCGAACGGCTCTGGACCAAGCCGGCCGTCAGCGTCACCGGCCTCGACGCCCCCAGGGTGGCCGGCGCCTCCAACACCCTCATCCCGAGCGCCCGGGCGAAGGTCACCTTGCGGATCGCGCCCGGGGACACCACAGCCAACGCCGCCCGCTGTCTCATCGACCACCTCGAGGCCAACGCGCCCTGGGGAGCCGCGGTCACCTGCACCCTCGGCGACGCCGGAGAGCCGATCGCGATCGACGCCACCGGTCCGGCGTACGACGCCGCACGCGAGGCGTTCCGCGAAGCCTGGGACGGGACGGCCCCGATCGACATGGGGGTGGGGGGCTCGATCCCGTTCATCGCGGAGTTCCTCGACACGTTTCCTGACGCGAGTGTGCTGGTGACCGGCGTCGAAGACCCCGACACCCGCGCCCACGGCGCCAACGAAGGCCTGCATCTGGCCGAGTTCGAGCGGGTCTGCCTGGCCGAAGCGTTGCTGTTGCTCAAGCTCGCCCAGAACCCACGCAAGGTCATACGTACTGGTCGCAATAGCGACCGAGTCGTATGACCTTAGGCGGGTCTCGTCCTGAAGCGCGTCGCGAATCGGTGCGCACCCACGCCACCACCTAGACTGAGGCCGTGCCTTCGCACCCCCCACGCAGTTCTGCCCGCAAGGGCGGTGACGGTCGACTCACGACCGCGCTCGACCCGCACGATCTCGGCCCCCAGGACCAATGCGGCGTTTTCGGCGTGTGGGCGCCTGGCGAAGACGTCGCAAAGTTGGCGTACTTCGGCCTCTACGCCCTCCAGCACCGCGGTCAGGAATCGGCCGGCATCGCCGTCAGCGACGGTCGCCAGATCCTGGTCTACAAGGACATGGGCCTGGTCTCGCAGGTCTTCGACGAGTCCACCCTGGAGGCGTTCAAAGGCCACATCGCGGTCGGCCACTGCCGCTACTCCACCACCGGAGCCAGCACCTGGCACAACGCCCAGCCGACCTTCCATCCCACCGTCGACGGGTCGATCGCGCTGGGTCACAACGGCAACCTGATCAACACCGCCGAGCTGGCCGAGATGGTGGCCGCCCAGGGCGGACTGGAGGGCGAGCTCGACCTCCAGGTCAAGCTCCCAGGTCAGGCGACCAACGACACCAGCCTGGTCACCACACTGCTCGCCCACCACCCCGATACTTCGTTGGAGGAGCGCGCCGTCGAGGTGCTGCCGACCATCCAGGGCGCCTACTCCTTCATCTGGATGAACGAGAAGACGCTGTACGCCGCCCGCGACCCGCAGGGCATTCGGCCGCTGGTGCTCGGGCGGCTCGAGCGTGGATGGGTCGTGGCCTCCGAGACCGCCGCGCTCGACATCGTGGGTGCGTCGTACATCCGCGAGGTCGATCCCGGCGAGCTGGTCGTGATCGACGCGGACGGTTTGCGCAGCCGGCAGTTCGCCGAGCCGGCGCCAAAACACTGTCTGTTCGAGTTCGTCTACCTCGCCCGGCCCGACACCCGGATCACCGACCAGCGCATCCACAGCGTGCGCGTCGAGATCGGCCGCAAGCTGGCCAAGGCATTCCCGGCGGATGCCGATCTCGTAATTCCCGTCCCCGAGTCCGGCACCCCTGCCGCGATCGGGTACGCCGAGGCCTCGGGCATCCCCTACGGCACCGGCCTGGTGAAGAACTCCTACGTCGGGCGTACCTTCATCCAGCCGTCCCAGACCATCCGCCAGCTCGGCATCCGGTTGAAGCTCAACCCGCTGCGCGACGTGATCGAGGGCAAGCGGCTCGTGGTCGTCGACGACTCCATCGTGCGCGGCAACACCCAACGCGCACTGGTCCGGATGCTGCGCGAGGCCGGGGCCCGCGAGGTCCACGTGCGGATCTCGAGCCCGCCGGTGAAATGGCCGTGCTTCTACGGCATCGACTTTGCGACTCGGGCCGAGCTGATCGCCAACGGGCTCAGCACCGATGAAATCTGTCGCTCGATCGACGCCGACTCCCTCGGCTACATCTCATTGGAGGACCTCGTCGAGTCGACCTCCGTGCCGATGGACCACCTCTGTCGGGCCTGCTTCGACGGGGTCTACCCGATCGACCTGCCGAACCCGGAGCGGCTCGGCAAGAACCACCTTGAGCTCCCCGTGGCGAGCCCGGCCGTGACCGATGTCGACGGCCTCGTGGTGTCGCTGGCGGGGGCTGGAGCGGGCGACTCGCTGGAGCGGCCGTGAGCGAAGCGAGAGAGCGCGCGGTTGCGCTCGAACTGCGAGCTCACCAGGAGGCACCGTGACTGACCCCGGACCCGACAACGCGTACGCCGCTGCCGGGGTTTCGATCGAGGCGGCCGACGAGGCCATCGAGTTGATGCGGGTGTGGATCGAGAAGGCTCGCCGGCCCGAGATGGTGGGCGGCCTGGGTGGATTCGCGGGACTGTTCGACGCCTCGGCCTTGACGGCGTACACCCGCCCGTTGCTGGCCACCTCCACCGACGGTGTCGGCACCAAGGTAGCCATCGCGCAGGCGATGGACCGTCACGACACGATCGGGTTCGACCTGGTCGGCATGGTCGTCGACGACCTCGTGGTGTGCGGGGCCGAGCCCTTGTTCATGACCGACTACATCGCCTGTGGACGCGTGGTCTCCGAGCGCATCGCCGCGATTGTGAAGGGCATTGCCGAAGCCTGCGTCCTGGCCGGATGTGCCCTCGTCGGCGGGGAGACGGCCGAGCACCCGGGCCTGCTGCATCCCGACGAGTACGACATCGCGGGGGCGGCCACCGGCGTGGTTGAGGCCGAGCGCCTGCTCGGCTCGGAGCGAGTGCGAAGCGGGGATGCCGTGATCGCGATGGCATCGTCGGGCCTGCACTCCAACGGCTACTCGCTGGTGCGACACGTGCTGCTCAACGCCGCAGGTTGGGCTCTGGATCGCGACGTCCCCGAGCTCGGCCGCCCCTTGGGCGAGGAACTGCTGGAGCCGACGCGGATCTATGCCAAGGCCTGCCTCGACCTGGCCGTCCGCACTCAGACGCATGCGATGTCACACGTCACTGGTGGTGGCCTCGCGGCCAACCTGGCGCGGGTGTTGCCCGCCGACGTGAGCGTCACGATCGACCGGGGCACTTGGACGCCGCAACCGATCTTCGACGTCGTACGACGCGTGGGCGAGGTTTCCCAGCCTGACCTGGAGATGACCCTCAACTGTGGCGTCGGCATGGTCTCGGTCACCGCTGCCGACGATGCGGACTCCGCCATCGCCGTTCTCGCCGAGCACGGGATTGACGCTTGGGTGGCGGGCCAGGTGGGCTCCGCACAGGCGGATCGAGTGAGCCTGGTGGGCCAACATCCCGGTTGGTGAACTACGTGGCCGCGGTGCCACCGGCGGAGCAACAATTTTCGGGGTGGGTGCCCAGGAACACCCACGCACCGGGTAGCGTTGTGCTCACGAGTTACCCATTCAGTTAGCCCGGGTGCCCCAAAGCCCCGGCCAGGCGTACGAGGGGGTCGACCCTATGGGGCGCGGCCGAGCTAAGGCCAAGCAGACGAAGGTTGCCCGCGACCTGAAGTACCGCACTCACGAGACGGACTTCGGCGCGTTGGCCAAAGAACTGCATGGCGACACCAACACCGCTTCTGTCGAGTCCGTCGACGCTGTCGACGCGATCGACCAAGAAGACGACTGGGCGGATTACGCCCAGCGCCGCGACTGATCCTCCGGCCCCTATTCACCGGGCCGTGACGCACCGATCGAGCCAAGACGAGTCACACCGTGCGGCGGAGCGCGCGCTGGCGGGCAACTTGTTCAATCAGGCCTGGGAGTTGCTCGAGCGAGATCCTCGCTCCGCCGAGGACACCGACCGGCTCATCCATCTCGCGCACGCGTCCCGCCTGCACTGGGACAACGTGGGTAGTGACCAGGAGCGCGCCATCGGCGAGTGGCAGGTTTCTCGGGTGTACGTGGCGCTCGGCAGGCCCGAGCCGGCGCTGTTCCACGCCGAACGCTGCGTTGAGTATGCGCGGCGATCGGGCGTGGAGGACTGGGTCGAGGTGAGTGCCCTGGAGGCCCTGGCGCGAGCTCTGGCTGCTGACGGGCAGTGGACGTCGGCTCGGGAGACGCGCGACCAGGCTGTGGCCATGTTGCCCGGGATCGAGGACGCCGAGGACCGAGAGGTCGTCGCCGCGGACCTTGCCAGTCTGTCCTCGTTGAGTGGTGAGTGAGCCATCCCCGGGATGTGCCTCAGCCGCCGAAGTTCTGCACCCAGTACTTTCGACCGTTCGCGTCGCGTTTGATCCCGATTCCCACATGGGTGAACTCGCGGTGGAGCAGGTTCGCCCGGTGGCCGGGGGAGTTCATCCACGCGTTCATCACGTCGTCGACGGTGGGGAATCCGTACGCGATGTTCTCCCCGACCCAGCCGAATCTCGTGCAGCGTTCCCGCACGGCGTCCAGCTCACGGTGCCGGAAGTCTCCGGTGCTGGCCATCCGGCGGGCCCACGGCTGAGCGGCCTCCCGAGTCAAGCAACGCTGCAGCCGCAGGGCACTGAGGCCGTTAGCGGCGCGTTCGTCGTTGATCCGGTCCAGCTGACGCAGCACTCCGGGGCGCACTGCCAGCAGAAAGCTGCGGTAGGACACCCGACCGCTGGTGATCGGTAGGGAGGTCGCCACTGGCGCCGGCTCGCTGATCGGCACCGGGTTGGCGGAGATGGCCTGCGTCGTGGTGGTTGCAGCCACCAACGGCAGCACGAGCAGTGTCACCGCCAATGCGTACGACGACAGCGTGCGGCAGGCGTCGAGCAGCACGCCTCGGTTGGGGAAGGCCCGGGGCATGCGGGCCAACGTAGCAACGGATTCGCGCTGCGTCCTCGGAATGGAATAACCGCCCCAGTGGGGTTCAGTCCGAGAACACGACCGTCCGCGCGCCGCACAGGAACACCCGATCCTGCGCGTGCGCCGCGACGGCACGCGCGAGGACCAACCGCTCGACGTCGCGGCCCAACGTCACCATCTGTTCCGCGGTGCGCGTGTGGGTGACCCGCACGACCTCCTGCTCGATGATCGGTCCCTCGTCGAGGTCGGCCGTGACGTAGTGCGCGGTGGCGCCGATCAGCTTCACGCCACGTGCATGCGCCTGGTGGTACGGCTTGGCCCCCTTGAAGCCGGGGAGGAACGAGTGATGGATGTTGATCGCCCGCCCCGCCAGGCGTGCGCAGGCCCGATCGGACAGCACCTGCATATAGCGGGCGAGCACCACGAAGTCGATGCCGTGCTCGGCGACCAGCTCGAACAACCGGTCCTCGGCCGCAGGCTTGGTCTCCTTGGTCACGGGGACATGCTCGAAGGCGATCCCGTAACCCTCGACGAGCGCCCGCGCGTCCTCATGGTTGGAGACGACCAGCGGGATGTCGACGGGCAGTTCGCCTCGCTGCCAGCGATAGAGCAGATCCATCAGGCAGTGATCGAAGCGCGACACCATGATCAGCAGCCGCTGCCGGCGCTCGACCGGGCGTAGCCCGACCGTGGCGCCGAACTTGGCCAGGGCCGCTTCGATCGTGCTAAGCAGCCGAGCCCGATCTGCGACTGGCGACTCGAACTCGGTGCGTACGCAGAACAGTCCGGTCTCCGGATCGGAGAACTGAGCACTTTCGAGGATGTTGCCGTCGAGCATGCCGATCCCGGCGGCCAGCGCGGCGACGATGCCGGGTTGGTCGGGACACTGGACGGTCACGATCAGGTGTTGCATCGCATCCGTTCCCTCGCTGGTGGGTGGTGGCCAGGGGCGGGGTCGAACCGCCGACCTTCCGATTTTCAGTCGGACGCTCGTACCAACTGAGCTACCTGGCCGTGCCCGGCTGAGATCTCCAGCGGGCGGCAGAACCCTACCCGAGAGCCTGGGGCCTCGCGAATCCGCCGGCGCTCGGTGGAGGGTTCAAAGGTTTTGGAGCGACGAGGAGGTCGGCCCTATGCTGACGGGGCTCGATTTCCCGTTTCGTTCTGGTGAACTGCGGCGAGTCTGGCCCCCATCGTCTAGTGGCCTAGGACGCCGCCCTTTCACGGCGGTAGCACGGGTTCGAATCCCGTTGGGGGTGCGCGTCGCTCGACGTCGCTTCGATT
>JAKFXV010000105.1 GCA_021731205.1 Nocardioides sp.
GACGAGGCGATCGCCCTGATCAATGCGAACCCGTATGGCAACGGCACGGCCATCTCGGTGCCCACCTCATCGATCACGGTAGGGCCGACGAAGAAGCCCTCCTCGTGGCCGGGCACGACCAACCCGCGCCCATCGACGGCCAACGCCGCGCCCTGCCGCTCACCCGAGTCGATCAGGCCCACGATGCGTTGTTGGGCTTCGCGCGAGACGACCGGGCCCATCTCGCTGCTCGCGTCACGCCCGGAGCCGACCTTGACGGCGCGAGCGCGCGCGGCCACGGCTTCGACGATGCGATCCCCGGCCGACCCGACGGCCACCGCGGCCGAGATCGCCATACACCTCTCTCCGGCCGACCCGAAGGCCGCCGCAGCCAGGTGATCCGCAGCGAAGTCGACGGCCGCATCGGGCAGCACGATCGCATGGTTCTTCGCGCCTCCGAGGGCCTGCACCCGCTTGCCGTTCGCCGATCCACGTTGGTGGATATAGCGCGCGATCGGGGTGGATCCGACGAACGAGACCGCGGCGACGCGAGGCGAATCGAGAATCGCGTCGACCGCCACCTTGTCGCCGTGTACGACGTTGAAGACGCCGTCGGGCAGCCCGGCCTCCCGCCACAGCTCGGCGAGGATCATCGACGCCGAGGGGTCGCGTTCACTGGGCTTGAGTACGAAGGTGTTCCCGCAGGCGATCGCCACCGGGAACATCCACATCGGCACCATCGCCGGGAAGTTGAAGGGCGTGATGCCGGCCACGACACCCAACGGTTCGCGGAAGGAGTAGGTGTCGACGTCGGTGGACACCTGGTCGGAGTAGTCGCCCTTGAGCAGCGTGGCGATCCCGCACGCGAACTCGACCACCTCCAGGCCGCGCTGCACCTCGCCCAGAGCGTCCGAGATGACCTTGCCGTGCTCGTCGGTGATCGCCTCGGCAAGCCGATGTGCGTTGGCGTTCACCAGCTCCCGGAACGCGAACAGCACCTTGGTGCGTGCGCTGACCGACGTCTGGGACCACCCGGGAAAGGCCTCCCAGGCCGCGTCGATCGCAGCGTCCACGTCGGCCACGCTGGCCAGCCGCAGCTGGGCTTGCACGGCACCGGTCGCAGGGTTGAAGACGTCGCTGAAGTTGGTTCCGGCGGACGAACCCACGCTGGTCCCGCCGCCGATCCAGTGGTCGATGGTTCTCATCGACCCATCATCGACCTGTCGGGTGATCGAACGCACTTGCCCGACGCGGTTGTCGAGACCACTTGACGCTCAGCCGGGAAGCACCCGGCGCAGGAACTGGCGAGTGCGTTCCTCGCGGGGTGCCGTGAAGATCGCCTCCGGAGTCCCCTGCTCGACGATGCGGCCCTCATCGAGGAAACACACCCGCGTGGCGACCTCCCGAGCGAAGGCCATCTCATGGGTCGCCACGACCATCGTCGTGCCGTCGGCGGCCAGCTCTCCCACGATCTGTAGCACCTCGCCCACGAGCTCGGGATCCAAGGCGGCGGTGATCTCGTCGAGCAGCAGCAGGGTCGGCGCGGTGCACAGCGCGCGCACCAGGGCCGCGCGTTGCTGTTGCCCGCCGGACAACCGATCGGGATGCACCTCCGCCTTCTCCGCGAGTCCGCACCTGGCCAACAGTTCCCGAGCCCGTTGCTCCGCATCCTGCCGCGGTACGCCGTGCACCCGGCGTGGGGCCAGCGTGCAGTTGTCCAGCACCGACAGATGCGGGAAGAGGTTGTAGGCCTGGAACACCATCCCCATCCGTTGCCGCACCCGACGCGGGTCGACCCGTGGGTCGGAGACCTCCTCCCCCTCGAACGCGATGACCCCGTCGTCGATCTTCTCGAGCAGGTTCAGGCACCGGAGCAAGGTCGACTTGCCAGATCCCGAGGCGCCGATCAGGCACACGACATCGTGCGCATCCACCGCTAGGTCGACGTCGCGCAGCACCACCTTGTCGGCGTACGACTTGCGCAGCCCGGTGACCTCCAGAACCGTCATCGCGCCCCCGACCGTTCACGTTCGGCGACCCGCCGCTGCAGCCAGTCCGTCAACCGGGCCAGCGGGATGGTGAGCACGATGAAGAAGCAGGCGACGACCACGATCGCGGTGTCGTTGAAGTTGTAGTTGCTGTAGTCCTGAGCCGCGTTGACGGCGTCGAAGATCCCAACCACCAACACCAGCGCGGTGTCCTTCTGCAGGCTGACGAAGTCGTTGAGCAGCGGGGGTACGACGCGCCGCACTGCCTGGGGCACCACGACGTACCGCATCGTCTGGCCTCGAGTCAGTCCCAACGCCTGCGCCGAGGCGACCTGCGACGGATGGATCGACTCGATCCCCGCGCGGAAGACTTCCGCGACGTAGGCGCCGTACGACAACACGAGCGCGACGAGTGCCCAGAAGAACAGCGAGTTGGGCACCCCGCTCAACCCCAGAGCCGGGACCCCGAAACCGAGCAGCAACACCAACAGGATCGTCGGGATCCCGCGGAAGAGGTCGGTATAGATCACCGCCAGCACCCGGACTGGCGTCAGCCACGGCGATCGCGCTTGACGAGCCAATGCGACCGCCAGGCCCAGCACCAAGATCAGCGGCTCGGCCATCAAGAACAGGGCGATGTTCTTGAGGAAGCCGCGCGCGATCTCCGGGAACGACTCGCGCGCATGGAATCCGCTGAAGAAGTACTCGCGCACACTGGGCCAACCGGGCGAGGACACCACGCCAATCACGAGTACGGCGAACACACTCACCGTCACCAACGAGGCGATCAGCGAGGAGCGCCACCGGAGCCTACGCCGGAGCCGACGCCGATTCAGCTCATGGACGCTGGGTTCGTAGGACACCGGATGGCGCGCAGGGTGGGGGACAGGGTGCCGGGCAGGCCCTATTGCAGCTCAGGCACGCCGACGGAGTCGGACAACCATTGCTTCTCCAACTCGGCGAGCACACCGTTGCCCTCCAGCGTTCCGAGGTGGAAGTCCACACAGCCCTTGAGCGCGCTGCCCTGCTCCATCAGCAGGCCGAACTGCTCCTGCTCGCCCGTCTCCGGTTGGAACTGGCCGACGATCGTGCTCTTGGGGATCTCCACGGCCGTGATGTAGAACGCGGTCGGCAGGTCGGCCAGGATCGCGTCGACCTGGTCGTTCTGCAGCGCCTGCTTGGCGGCGTTCGTGTCGCCGAAGACCTGCGCCTCCGCATCGGGGGCGATCACGTCTCGGATCGCAGTGAGCGACGTCGTTCCGGTCTGGGCACCCAATCGCAGTCCCTTCAGCTCTGCCAGGCTCGTCGCCGCGGCCCCCGCGGTCCCCTCGAGGGCGATGACCGCCTGCGCGGCCGAGTAGTAGCCGTCTGAGAAGTCGACCACCTCCTCGCGCTCGGGGGTGATGGAGATCTGGTTGATGTCGAAGTCGAACTTCTTCTCCCCCGGCTTGTAGGAGTTGTTGAACGGCACCTTGACCCACACCACGTCCTCGCGGGCGAACCCCAACTCCTCGGCCAGGGCGTAGGCCACCGCCGACTCGAAGCCCTTCCCGTTGGTCGGGTCGTCGTCGACGAACCAGGGCTCGTACGCCGGCGAGTCGGTCGCGATCGTCAGCTTGCCCGGGGTGATCAGGTCGAGGTCCTGCGGCGCACAGGAGATCACCTCGGTCATGTCCTCCGGCGGCGTCGACTCGCTGGCCGACTCGGGCTCGGCGGGCGCGCAGGCCGCGAGGGCGAGCAGCGAGACGGCGAACAGGGGCAACAGGACGGGACGCAGCGAACGAGGCATGGAGGCATGTTAGCCGCCGGACCCGGTGCGGTCGCTACCTCAGCGGGTGTGCGATCTCGTCCTCGGGCAATCGGGCCACCAGCACAGCGATGACGGCCACGACCCCGGGCACGATCCCGGCGATCAGGAAGGTGTTGCGCATGCCGATCAGCTGCGACACCGGGCCGGCCAAGGCCATCGACACCGGCATCAGGCTCAAGGAGATGAAGAAGTCCAGCGACGCGACCCGGCCCAACAGTTCGGGAGGCACTCGACGCTGCAACAGGGTCCCCCACACCACCATCGGCGCGGTGAAGATCGCACCGATCACGAAGGCGGTCACCACCATCATCCACACCTGGTCGGCCAGGCCGAAGACGACCATCGGCAGCGAACCCAGGCCCCACATCAGGTTCATGAACGTCAGGTAACGGCGTGGCATGCGCGCGGCAGCCATCGCGAACGCCCCTAGCGCGCCGCCGAGGCCGAACGCAGCCATCACCCACGCATGGTCCGTGGCGTCGCCCCCCAGCCCGTCCTTGATCACGAACGGCAACAGCACCTCGAACGGCCCCATGATCGTCAAGACCAGGATCGAGGCGAACAGCAACGTGGCGAGCAACCACGGCGTGCGCACCATGTAGCGGAAGCCTTCGGCGACGTCGCGCACGGCGGCGCGTACCGGGTGCTGCACGGCGTACTGGTCGAGATCGCGTCGCAGCGGCGTGCGCGGCACCAGCAGCAGTGCTAAGAATCCCGCGAAGGATGCGGCCACGGCGATCGCGAACGCCGCCGCAGGTGAGGCCGCGCCCACGACGAACCCGGCGAGCCCCGGGCCCGCCGCCTGGCCGATGGTGGGGCGGACCATCCCCTCGAAACCGTTGACTGCGAGCAGTTGCTCCTCGGGAACCAGCGCCGGCAGCCACGCCGAGTACGCCGGATAGTGAAACGACAACGCCACGCCCGTGAGGAGAGAGATCAACGCGAGTTGCCAGATCCGAGTGAGGTCCAGGGCGGCGAGGACGGTGACGAGGGCCATCGCTGCGCACTCGATGCCGGCCACGACGAGCAGGATCGACTTCTGCTCGATCCGATCCGCCACGACGCCGGCAGCCAGGGCCGGGACCAAGATCCCCACCGAGGCTGCCGTTGAGACCACCGACAACTGTGCCGGGCCGCCGCCCAGGCGGATCACCTCCCAGATCAAGGCGATCAGCCAGACCCCGGCTGCGAAGACGTTGAGGGTGAGCGCGATTCCGAGCCATCGGTACCCGTGCCGGAACGGCGCGAACGCCCGAGCCACTGCGTCGTTCACCGGGCCAGTCTGACCGATCAACCCCTTCGGGCGCTCCTCGGTTTTCCGGCTGACTAGCGCGGTTCAGCCGCGCCAGGTGCGCTCGAACGGCAGCCGCCAGCTGCGTGGGGCGATGAGCTGATGGATCTGGTTGGGTCCCCAGGACCCCACGGCGTATGGACGGACGGGTGGTGGGTCCTCCACCAGTGCCGAGGAGACCTCCCACAATCGCTCGACGCCCTCCGCGGTCGTGAACAAGGTGTGGTCGCCCTTGACCGCGTCCAAGATCAGCCGCTCGTAGGCCTCGAGCACCGAGCCGGCCCACGCGGTCTCGTCGATCGCGAACTGCATCGACAACTTGTCCAGCCGGAATCCCGGGCCGGGTCGCTTGCCGTAGAAGGACAGGCTCATCCGCGCTTGGTCGGCGAGGTCGAAGGTGAGGTGGTCGGGGCCGTGGTCGCTGATCCCCGAGCCGTCCGGGAACATCGACTGCGGCGGCTCCTTGAAAGCGATGGAGATGATCCGCTGCCCCTCGGCGAGGTTCTTGCCGGTGCGCAGATAGAAGGGCACCCCGGCCCAACGCCAGTTGTCGATGAAGCAGCGCAACGCGATGAAGGTCTCCGTTTCGGACTCCGGCGAAACTCCTGGCTCGTCGACATAGCCGGCGTACTGGCCTCGCACCACGTCGTCGCTGGTGATCGGCAGCATCGACCGGAAGACCTTGTTCTTCTCCTCGGTGATGGCCCGAGGCTCCAGCGCCGTTGGTGCCTCCATGGCCGTGAAGGCGAGCACCTGGAACAGATGCGTGACCACCATGTCCCGATAGGCGCCCGTGGCCTCATAGAAGCTGGCCCGGCTCTCCAACCCCAGGCGCTCCGGCACGTCGATCTGCACATGATCGATGAAGTTGCGGTTCCACGTCGGCTCGAACAACCCATTGGCGAAGCGGAACGCCAAGATGTTGAGGGCCGCCTCCTTGCCCAAGAAGTGGTCGATCCGGAAGACCTGAGACTCGTCGAACACCTCGTGCACGGAGGCGTTGAGGACCCGTGCGGTGGCCAGGTCCGTCCCGAACGGCTTCTCCATCACGACCCTGGCTCGCTCGACGAGTCCGGCATCGCGCAGGGTTCGGATCACGGCCAGCGCGGCTTGCGGAGGCACGGAGAGGTAGTGCAGTCGGTGCCGCGGCTGGTCGAGGCCCTGCTCGGCTTCGGCGACGGCGGCCCGCAACGAGTCCGGCGTACCTCCGGGGGCCCACCACAGCCTGGCCGCGAACCGGTCCCAATCGGGGCCACTGAACGGCGCATGGAACTGCTCCAAGGAGGTGCGCGCGAAGGCGATGAAACTGTCCCTGTCGTGTTCCTCCAGCGAGGTACCGACCACTTGCACGTCGGGCAGCAACCCGGTGCACAGCAACCGGAACAACCCCGGCAGCAACTTTCGGCGAGACAGGTCGCCCGTCGCGCCGAAGAGCACGACCGTCGTGGGCGGCCCAGGGGTACCGGTCGCATGAAGGGCCATGGTGCGTCACCTCACAGCATCGAGCTCACATCGACAGTTCACAGCAGGTCCGCCGGGCATGCATCGGGGCGGTCCATGGCGGCACGTCACAGGGGAAGCGCGACATAGGTCGTCTCGAGGTACTCCTCGATCCCTTCGAACCCGCCTTCGCGGCCGAAGCCGCTGTGCTTCATCCCACCGAACGGGGCCGCAGGATTGGACACCAGCCCAGTGTTGATGCCGACCATGCCGAAGTCCAACGCCTCCGCCATCCGGAGGGTCCTGGCCAGATCCGCCGTGTAGACGTACGACGCCAGGCCGAACTCGGTGTCATTGGCCCGGGCGACGACCTCGGCCTCGGTGGTGAAGGTGCTGATCGACGCGACCGGGCCGAAGATCTCGCGGTTGGTGATCTCTGCATCGGGCGGCGCACCCAGAAGCACCGTGGGGGGATAGAAGAAGCCGGGACCGGTCATGGCCTTGCCACCGGTCACGACGGTGGCGCCCTGGGCGACGGCGCCATCGACCAGCGCCGAGACCGACGCAACGGCGCGCGCGTCAATCAGCGGACCCACCTGAGTCCCCGGCTCCTGGCCGCGGCCGACCACCAGCATGCCCATCCGGTCGGCCATCAACTGTGCGAAGCGGTCGGCCACCGAGGCGTGGACGAAGAATCGGTTCGCCGCCGTGCAGGCCTCCCCCATGTTGCGCATCTTGGCGACCATGGCCCCATCGACGGCCGCATCCAGATCGGCATCCTCGAAGACGATGAACGGCGCATTCCCACCCAGTTCCATACTCATCCGCTGCAACTCACCGGCGGACTGGCCGACCAGGATCTTGCCCACAGGTGTGGATCCGGTGAAACTCACCTTGCGCAGCCGCCGATCGGCCATCAGGGCTGCGGAGACCTCCGGCGCCTTCGTCGTCGTGATCACGTTGAGGACGCCCGCAGGCAGGCCGATGCGTTCGAAGATCCCGGTGACGGCCAGGGTTGTCAACGGGGTCAGCTCGGCCGGCTTGACGACCATCGTGCAGCCCGCAGCGAGGGCGGCCCCGACCTTGCGGGTCGCCATGGCCAAGGGGAAGTTCCAGGGCGTGATGAGCAGGCACGGCCCTACCGGCTTCCGGATCGTCAGCAGCCTGCTGCCACCCCCGGGAGCAGCCAACCACCGTCCTTGGATCCGCGGCGCCTCCTCAGCGAACCAGCGGAAGAACTCGGCGCCGTAGGCAACCTCACCTTTCGCCTCTGCCAGTGGCTTGCCCATCTCCAAGCTGATCAGGTGGGCGAACTCGTCGGACTGAGCAACGACGGCTTCGTAGGCGGCTCGGAGCAACTCCCCCCGCTCGCGAGGGGCCGAGGCGGTCCAGCCAGGCTGCGCTGCGGCCGCTGCGTCGAGCGCGGCCCGGGCATCTGTGGCATCCGCATCGGGTAGTTCGACGAGGACGGACTCGTCTGCGGGATCGTGGACGGGGAAGACAGCACCGGACTGAGCCGGCCGCCATTCGCCGTCGATGAACAGTGCCCGATGTCGGGCTGGGACGAGATCGAGACCGGTCATGGCAGCAGACTCCCACACAACGGCTAGGCCGGCTCGCTCGGACTCGACAAGCCGAATGAGGGTGCACACAGCGCCGCAGCCGCCTCACCAGGGAGCGGCTGCGGCTGTCCGTTGGGTTCGGTTGCTGTGCGAACCAGGCGGGGGTCTGTCGGGCGCTAGTCCCGCAACGTCCCATCAGCGGTGATCGCGGGGCCGAACACGGGCAGTGGCGCGGCGATCCGCGAGCGCAGGACCCACGCGATGACGACCCCGTGTAGCGCGTGCGCGGCGACCAGGATCGGCCAGCCGACAGACCGCGCCAGGCTCATCACCTGGGCATCCTCAATGCCACCGATGGCTATCACCGCACGGAAGGCAACCAGGTAGAACAGGCACATCATGGCAACGCCGTGGAGGGCGCCCAGGGCGTAGCGCTGCCAACCGATGATAGGCACGCGACGGGTGCCGAACGCGAAGATGAGACCGCTGATCGCACCCATCACGAAGCAGAGCCCAAGTCCGCCAGAGAACTGCAACTGGAAGAACTCCGGGGTCTCCCCGTCGGCGACGGCGTCGAGGGCGAACTTAAGGGGCCCTGGGTCGACGATCGAGATGATGCTGTAGAAGGGCACGGTCGCGCCGTATGGCGACATCGCCCCGCCAATAGCAAGCAGGATCGCCGTCGGGATCGCGGATGCGATCCCGGCGATGATCCCTGCTTCGATCTGACTCTCCAGGCTGCGCCGCTCGGGGCGCATCGGGTCGCCAGCAAAACCACCAATCAATGGCATGTGAAATTAACTCGCAGAGGGCTCGGGCTTCGCGCTGACCAGGTCGCGGTCGTCGACGTACTCGTGCTTGAGCATCTCTTCCAGCTGGAAGTACGCACCACTGAAGAGGAGACGGCCCGAGGTGGGCGTCATGTCACGGTAGCCCGACTTGTTGCGCCGCGAACGGTCGGCACCAAGCAGCAGGCAGAACGTGATGATCAGACCGGCGCCGAGGATGACAGGGCCGAGCCCGGCCAGCATCTCCATCGTGCCGCCCCCGCCGCCGTGCGCGAGGATGTTGCCTTGGGCCATGGTCCTTCTCCTATCTCTCGTGAGGTGTGGCTGCCAGTGGTGGCCCCAGACGATCGGGGCCACCACTGGAAGCCTACGCTAAGCGACCAAATTCGTTTAGCGCGCGAGGAAGGTGGATGCGGTGAGGAAGTTCTCGTTCCCCGCGCCGTCCTCCAACCGGACCACAC
>JAKFXV010000311.1 GCA_021731205.1 Nocardioides sp.
ACCTGGTGCTGGACCTGCGGGCGCCCGCCGTGGGCGGTGTCGAGCAGGCGCGCGATCTTGACAGCCTCCTCCTCTTCGTAGGCCTCGATGGCCGCCGCCACGAGGGCGACCCCAGAGTGACGTTCGGCAACCAGACGTCCTTCGCCACGGACCCGGTCGATCCATCCGGTGTCCGCCCATGGTCCGGGGCCGACCACCTCGGGCTGGTCGAGCAGATCGAGGACGAAGCTCTTGTTCGTCGCCCCACCCTCGATCACGACCGTGGTCTCCGACATGGCCCGACGGAGTCGGGCCAGAGCCTCCGCCCGACTGGATCCGACCGCGATGATCTTGGCGATCATGGAGTCGAAGTCGGCGGGGATGGTGTCTCCTTCGGCAACCCCGGTGTCGACGCGGATGCCTGGTCCTGCCGGCAGGTCCAGTCGCACGATACGACCGGGCGCGGGAGCGAAGTCCCGGTCCGGATCCTCTGCGTTGAGTCGGGCCTCGACCGCGTGGCCTCGCTCGACCGGCTTCGGGCCGATGAGTCGACCACCCTCGGCGACGTGGAGTTGCGCCTTCACCAGATCGGTGTCGGTGGTGGCTTCGGTGATCGGGTGCTCGACCTGGAGTCGCGTGTTGACCTCGAGGAAGGCGAAGGTGCGGTCTTGGGGGTGGTAGAGGAACTCCACCGTGCCGGCCCCGCGATAGTCCACGGCGAGAGCCAACCGCTCGGCCGCGGCCTTCAGCTCGTCGGCCTGCTCGAGCGTGAGCAGCGGCGAGGAGGACTCTTCGATCACCTTCTGGTTGCGCCGTTGCACCGAACAGTCCCGCACGCCGAGAGCCCACGCCGTACCCTGCCCATCGGCGATGACCTGCACCTCGACGTGCCGGGCGCCGGTGACCAGGCGTTCCAAGAACACCACTCCCGAACCGAACGCGCGCTCGGCCTCGTCCCGGGTCCGTTGATAGGCGTCCTCGAGGTCGGCCGGACCCGCCACCATCCGGATGCCGCGTCCACCGCCCCCGGCCGTGGCCTTGAGCATGAGCGGGTAGCCGATCGACTCGGCGGCCACCAGCGCGGCCTCGAGCGTGTCCACACCCCCGCGGCTCCACGGTGCAACCGGGACCCCCACCTCCTCGGCGATCAGCTTCGATCCGATCTTGTCTCCGAGCTTGCGCATCGCCTCGGCACTGGGGCCGATGAAGGTGACCCCGATCCGCTCGCACAGTTCGGCGAAGCCCGGATCCTCGGCCACGAAACCCCAGCCGACCCAGACCGCGTCGGCACCGGTCTCCACCAAGGCTCGTTCGAGCAAGGCGTGGTCGAGGTAGGGCCGGTTGGCCGCCGGACCGAGCGGATAGGAGAGGTCGGCCTCACGCACGAACATGGCCGCCCGCTCGGCGTCGGTGTAGAGCGCAACAACCTGAGTTGGTGGCAGCTGCGAGCCCGGCGCCAGTCCGGCGTTGACATCGCGCACCGCATGGATCAACCGCATCGCTGCCTCGCCACGATTGACGACCGCAATCCGCTGGAACAACCCTCGACCTCCGATGCAGGCGCGTCGTTCGCGCAGCGTCCCTTCGGGCGCTACGGGGAGACTGCCATGCCGGTGACGTTACGTGCGAGTACGCCACTAGTCAGGAGTAGTCCGAACGGACCGTTTCTTGAGAACCGCGTGATTTCGCGCCGCTGATCGGGTCCAATTGATCCACTGAGGCAAGGCATCCCTAGGCATCACAACCTGGGGGGTGTGCCACCGCATCGGCCCATCGTGGGGGTGGATCGAGCGGACGGGCCTCGCTGTGTGGGGGATCGACACGTGAAGAGAGTGCTAGCCGCACTCGGATGCGCCCTGCTCGCGCTGGCCATCGGCCCGTCGGGACAAGGTGCGCAGGCGGTCAGTCCTGCACCAACGCATGGCGGCGTGGTCACCGACACCCCGCGTACCGACCTCCCACAAACCCTCGACGGAGCCGTCGAGGCGGGAGATCAGGTCGGCAACGCACTCGTGTACGGCGGCACGTTCGACACCCACACACTGCCCGACGGCACACCCCTCACCCAACGCAATCTGGTGGCGTTCGACGTCAACTCGGGCGCCCTGTTGTCCGGCTTCCGTCCGGTGGTCAACGGCGCCGTCACCGCGGTGGAGGCAGGCGACGTCGCCGGGACCGTCTTCATCGGGGGCAACTTCACCAGCGTCAACGGGACCCCGACCCAGCGACTGGCGAAGCTGGACATCGCGACCGGCAAGCTGGTCAAGCCGTTCAGCGGAAGCGTCAACGGACCGGTCAAGACCCTCTCCAGGGTCGGCAATCGGCTGTTCGTCGGTGGCAGTTTCACGATCGTGGGCGGCCACCCGCGAGCCAACCTGGCCGAGGTGAGCACCCTCACCGGTGCGCCCAGCTCCTCCTTCACGATCGGCGTCACCGGGCTGCGCAGCTCGGGGTGCCGGGTCGACGGGTACTGCGGCGGCCTCACAGGAGCGATCGTCCGCTCGGTGCGTGCCACTCCGGACGGCAGCCGATTGGTCGTCATGCACCGCGGCGACAAGGTCGGCGGCCTTACTCGGTGGGGCGCGGCCAAGATCAACATCTCGGGTCGCATTCCGAGCGTCACCGGATGGCGGACCGACCTGTGGGACGCCTCACGCAATCAGGGCCGCACTCCCCCGGTCAGCATCGTCGAGGGCGACCTCAGCCCGGACGGGAAGTACTTCGCGGTCAGCACGGTGCTCGGCAACTTCCCGCCGCTGCACGACACCGTTATCGCGTTCCCCACAGCCGGTGAAGCACTGGTCCAACCGTTGTGGGTGACCCAGACCTTCGACTCGACCTTCAGCCTGGCCGTATCCGACAAGGCGGTCTACATCGGCGGTCACTTCTGCTGGACCGAGTCCGATCAGTCCACCGTGGCGCCGATGTACTGGCCGGGCCTCAGCGGCAACGCCTACAGCTGCTCACGGCTGAGCGGCTACCAGTTCCGTCCGCAAACCACGTTCCGTGGTGGCATCGCGGCCCTCGATCCCCTCACCGGACACGCGCTGGCATGGGATCCTCGCTCCGACTCCTACAACGGCGTCAACTTCTTGCGCACCGTGCCCCGCGGGCTGATGCTCGGCCACGACGGAACACGGATCAAGGAGCTCGAGGTCGGTCGATCGGCCTTCTTCGATCTGCAAACTCCCTGAGCCGCAGGGTGGGCTCGGTAGGCTGCGCGCCATGCTGCTCGACGGGTTCACCCGTGAGGTGATCGACGCCGGCGAGGCACGCATCAACGTCCAGTACGCCGGCTCCGGCCCGGCCGTGCTCCTCCTTCACGGCTTCCCCCAGACCCAGGCGATGTGGCACCAGGTCGCACCTGGACTCGCCGCGACCCATACCGTGGTGCTCACCGATCTGCGCGGGTACGGCGACTCCTCGCGGCCGGCCTCGGATCCGAGCCACGCGGCGTACTCCTTCCGCGCCATGGCCCACGACCAGATCGCCGTGATGGACCGACTGGGCATCGAGCGCTTCGCCGCCGTCGGCCACGACCGTGGGGCTCGGGTCGCCCATCGGCTCACCCTCGATCACCCGGACCGGGTCACCGAGCTCGGACTGATCGACATCTTGCCGACCGACCACATGTACGAAACCGTCGACCGCGAACTCGCGACGGCCTACTTCCACTGGTTCCTGTTCATCCAGCCTGAGCCCATCCCCGAGCGGTTGATCTCCGGTGACCCCATCGGGTTCCTGCACGCCCTGCTGGGCGGTTGGGGCAGCGGGCTGGGTGCGTTCGCACCCGAGGCGCTGGCGGACTACGAACGGGTCTTCGCCGACCCGGCGGCCCGTCACGCCATGCTCGAGGACTACCGCGCCGGGGCGAGCATCGACATCGACCACGACCGGGCCGGCGATGAGTCGTCGGGAGGAGTCGAGGTCGTGGAGGTGCCTACGCTGCTGTGTTGGGGTGCACGCAGCGTCGTAGGTCGACGCCGGCTCGATCCGCTCACCGTGTGGCGACCCCGTCTGCGTGACCCTCGGCCGGCGATCCTCGACGCCGGCCACTTCTTGGTCGAAGAGCGACCCCGCGAGACCCTCGCCGAACTGAAGAGATTCCTCGACTCAGGTGACGTAGCCTGACCTTCGTGCCGGCCAGCGAACACAACATCATCGTTGTCGGAGCCGGCCTAGCCGGGTTGCGCTGCGCGCTGCATCTGCTCGAACTCGGGCACCCCGTGGTGGTCCTCGAGGCTGCCTCGGAGGTTGGCGGCCGGGTCCGCACCGACCTGATCGACGGCTTCCGCTGCGACCACGGCTTCCAGGTCCTGAACCCCTCCTATCCGGCCGTACGACGCTGGGTCGACATCGCTGCGCTCGACCTGCAGCAGTTCGCGGCCGGTGTGCTCGTACGCCGCGAACACGGGCTGGTGGTCCTCGCCGATCCGGTGCGCGCGCCGGGGATGGTGGCGGGGTCGCTGCGCAGCGGCGTGGTCAATGCCCGCGAGCTCGCCGCGCTGCTGCGCTGGATCGGGCCCACGCTGGCCTCGCCCCGACGCACCATCTCCGACGCCGACGAGACCCTCGCCGCGTCGCTGGATCGGGCAGGGGTCAACGGAGCCTTGCGCCGGGAAGTGCTCCAGCCCTTCCTCGCCGGCGTCAGCGCGGATCGATACGAAGCGACCTCGGCCAGGCTGAGCAAGCTGCTGGTCCGGATGTTCGCGCTCGGCAGGCCGGGCCTGCCGACCGACGGCATGCGCGCGCTGCCGGAACAACTGGCCGCACGGGTGAGAGCCCGGGGTGGCGAGATCCGGCTCGAGAACCGCGTCGAGCTGATCACTCGGGCCGGTCCCGGGTTCACCGTGCACACGGCCGGACGAAGCGAACCGGCGGTCGGTGTCGTGATCGCGGCGGACCCGGTCACCGCCTGCAGCCTGGGTGGCCTGGCCCCACCCGAGATGCGCGGACTGGTGACGTGGTGGTTCGGGATGGACGAGCAGCCTCACGACCTGCCACTGCTCACCCTCGACGGGCGGCGACACCCGGGAGTCTCACCCGGGCCCGTCTGGAATGCCGCGGTCATCAGCAATGCGGCGCCGTCGTACGCCCCCGCCGGACGGCACCTCGTCTCGGCCACCACTCTCCTCGATGCTCCTGACGGCGAGGCACCCGAGTCCGCCGTACGACATCACCTCGGCGAGATCTACGGCTGTCACACCGATGCCTGGGAGCTGGTGGCACGGCACCACATCCCTCGTGCGCTACCGGCCCACCCTCCCTTGACGCCGTTCGCCAAGGCCGTTCAGCTGGAGGGCGGGGGGCTGTATGTCTGCGGTGACCATCGCGACACCCCATCGATCCAGGGCGCGCTGGTGTCGGGCAACCGTGCGGCCGCTCAGCTCAGCGCACACCTGTCCGGTCGATGATGGCTTCGGCCAGCTGCTCTGGCGCCCGTTCGGGAATCCAGTGGTCGACCCCAGGCAGGATCCGCAGCCGATAGTCACTTCTCACGAACTCGGCACACCGATCCACCGCAGCGCGCGATACGGCCACGTCGCCGTCACTCCACACCAACGTGGTCGGCACGTCGATGAGGTGCCGCGCTCCGGGGCCGCCGTATCCGATGGCGCGGTACCACGCCAACGCGGTCGGCAACACGCCGTCGTCGAGGATTTCCCGGCGGAAACGCGCGATCTGCAGGTCGTCCATGCCGGAGCGCCGCAGGTTGTGCTCGATCCAGCCCGGCCACCGGCGCGCGATCAGCTCAGGCACCACTGGCACTTGGATGGCAGCGACGTACCACGACATTCGCGCCTGTCGGCCGGTTCGCAGGGCGCGGGCGATCGCGCGCGGATGCGGCACCGACACCGCTGTGAACGAGGCAAGCAGGTCCGGCCTGGTGGCGGCGAGCGCCCAGCCGACGGCGGCGCCCCAGTCGTGCCCCGCGAGATGTACCCCACCTGATGGGCCACCAGCGCTCAAGGTTTCGAGCAACGCGATGACGTCGTCGACCAGCGTCGAGATGCGGTACGCCGCGCGGCCCCGAGGCCGAGCGCCGCACGAGTACCCGCGCTGATCGGGAGCCACCACTCGGTAGCCCTGGGCGGTCAGCAGGCGGGTCGTCGGCTCCCAACACGTCGCCCGCTGCGGAAACCCGTGGAGGGCCACGACCAGCGGGCCGTCCAGGGGGCCCTGATCGGTGACGTCGAACACCAGGCTGTCGCGGTGGAAGACCTTGAGCCGGTCTTCACCCATAGCCGTGTTCTTCCAGGCGGTCGTCGTCGATTCCGAAGTGGTGGGCGAGTTCGTGGATGACGGTGATCCGGACCTGGCGTGCCAACTCGTCGAGGTCGGGCGAGATCGCCTGCAACGGCTGTTGGAAGATCAAGATCCGGTCGGGCAGCTGCAGCGAGTAGGTACTGTCGCGTTCGGTCAGCGCCACGCCGTCGTACAGGCCGAGCAGATCCTCCTCGCCAGGAGGCGGCGTGTCTTCAACCAACACGACCACGTTGTCCAGCATGGCGGTCAGCTCGATCGGCAGCTCATCGAGCGCGGAGCGCACCAAGTGCTCGAAGTCCTCGCGACTCAGCTCGACCATCAGTGCAAGCCCGGGAAATGTCTGGTCACGGCGACCGACTGTACGCATCGTGAGGCGTAGAGTCGCTCACGACCCATCGGAACTGCGCTCGCGGCACGCGGGGCCGATCCAGGGAGGGCTGATGCAGCAACTCGTTGCCACCCGACTGTCGTTGCACGCGGTCGCCGAACTGTTGCTGGCCGGACCGCAGTACGACGCCAGCGGGACGATCCGGCTCCAGGTGACACCTGGCGGCTTCCGCACGGTCGCAGACCCGACGCTGCGGGTCGAGGGCACCGCCGTCGTTGTCGATGATCGGCACCTGGGCCTCAACGGCCGCTCTCTCTCGGACCTGGCCGACGACATCGGCGTCCGGGCGCACCCCCCTGGCAACAGTTATGCGCCGGTCCACGACGTCGACCTCGCTCAACCGCTACGCGTCGACGCCGGGGCTGCGCGCGTGATCGAGGAGGCCCTGCACCGCGGTCACGAGGCCTTGGTGGAGTTCGATGCCACCGAGGGGCCAGTGCTGTGGCCCGAGCACTTCGACGTGGCCATCAGCCTCGATGAGGTCAACTACGGTGTCTCGGCCGGCGACGAGCACCTGCCGGTGCCCTACGCCTATGTCGGCCCATGGGGCTTCACCCCCCACCGATTCCACGGGCTGTACTGGAACGCCGTCTTCGGCGCCGCGCGACGGGTCGCCGAGATCAGCGATCTTGTCGGGTTCTTTCAGGAGGGTCGGTCGCTGACCCATCCGCCCGCTTGACTTCCGCAGTCGAGCCCGTCCCGTTCGGACGACACCCCCTATAGCACTCGAGTCGGCGCGGGTCCCCCAGAAACGTCGATGTCGTACCTCTGGTTCCTTAAATGGCCCAGATGACCAGGGGTGAACCACACGAAGTGACCATTCCACGAGCCCGGGGGGGCTGAGACCGTTGTTCCTAGGCTCTGAGGGGAGTTCTGTCTTGTCATCTGACCGGTCATCTAGCCGGCTGGGGTCGTCTGCGCGTGGGGGAAATATGCGGTTGCAATTAGGTCATGGTGTCGCCCGTCGACTGAGGGTGACCCTGGTTGCCCTACTGGCGGGACTGATTCCGCTCACGGGAATGACCCTGATCACCGCCGGGCCGGCCGAGGCCGCGCCCGGCACCTTGTCCTACGTTGCCGCGGCCAGCACCTCGGGCGGGCGCACCAACCACCGGGTCGTCGTGCCTGCTGCCGTGCAGCCCGGCGACGCGCTCGTGCTGATGCTCACGATGAACTCCTCGACCGTGACGATCAACAACGCCATCGCAGGCTGGACCCTGATCGAGAGCCGGGACGGCACCGGGATCCGCAGCCGGGCGTGGACCAAGACTGCGACTGCGACCGACGACGGCTCGACCGTCACCGCCACCACCAGCGCTTCGACCAAATCGTCGATGACGGTTGTCGCCTACCGCAGTTCCGTGGGCCTCGCCAGCGTCACCGCAGACACCAGCACCGTGGTGAACACGGCGGCCACCAGCCACCCGACTGCGACGGTTCCCGTCGCGGAGGCGAACTCGTGGCGCGTGAACTGGTGGAGCGAGAAGTCGGGCGTGGCGCAGACCTGGACCGTCCCGGGTGGCTCCACCCAGCGCAACACCACCACCGGCACCGGCAGCGGCAAGATCAGCGCCGTCCTGGCCGATTCCGGCGCGGCGGTCGCCACGGGCACCGCGGCGGCGCAGACCGCCACCACGAGTGCCTCCGGCGCCAAGGGCGCCACCTTCTCCTTCGCGGTGAGCCCCGGAGACGATCTTGGTGGCACCCCGAACGCGGCGCCGATCGCCAGCTTCACTGTGAGCTGTGCCGCGCTGACGTGCAACGTGGACGCCTCGGCTTCCTCCGACCCCGACAGTGATCCGCTGACCTACAGCTGGGCCTTCGGTGACGGCTCCAACGCGACCGGCGTCACGGCGTCTCGCACCTACGCCACGGCCGGTGCACGGACGATCACGCTCACGGTGAGCGATGGCGATCTGACCGGCACCACCACCCGGCAGGCCAACCCGACGGCTCCGACCGGCGGACCCAACCACACCGCCGTCGTGCCGGAGATCGTCTCCACGAACATGCCGCGCATCACCGGCGGCGAGATCTGGGACCTCGAATACATCGGCAACCGGGTCTTCGTGGTGGGCGGCTTCACCTCGCTGGCCAACAACACCGCGGGGAACACCACCAGCTACCCGCAGCGCTTCGTGGCCTCGTTCAACCTCACCACCGGCCTGGTCGACGCCAACTTCCGACCCACCTTCGACGGCGGCGTCGAGGACATCGAGGCGAGCCCCGACGGCACCCGGCTGTACGTCGCCGGCACGTTCAACACCGTCAACGGCGTGACCAAGCGCAAGTTCGCCTCGATCAACCCGACCACCGGTGCCACGGTGACCGGCTTCACGGCCAACGCCAACTCGCGTGGCACCGAGCTCGAGGCCACCAACACCACCGTCTACCTCGGCGGGCGCTTCGCCACCATCAACGGTGCGGCTCACGTGGGTCTCGCGGCAGTGGACGCGAACACCGGAGCGCTGGTGGGGCGCACCACCGCCAACCCGGTGGGCACCTGGGTCAACAACCTCTCCGGCGGCATGGCGCCCAACGGCGCGCTCGACGTCCAGGAGCTGCTGCTCACGCCCGATCAGTCCACCCTCGTCGTGGTG
>JAKFXV010000209.1 GCA_021731205.1 Nocardioides sp.
GACCACGACCGGGCGTCCGCGGAACTGATCGAGGCTGAGGGGGGCGCCATTGAGATCGCGGCCTTCGAGTGAGACCGGCTCCCCACGATCGGCGCCGATGAACTCGCGGACCTGTCCGTTGCCGCTGACCCACCCCTTGTCGCCGGTCCCCTCCACGCCCGAACAGCCGGACGCGAGGAGTCCGAGCAGTCCGGCGAGCACAGCGACGAGGAGGGTTCTCAGGGTCGGTGCTCCTCGGGTGCGCCGCCGGCCGAGAACGGGGCCCGGCGGTCCCGTGGGGGGATCAGGTCGCCGGCGGGTTCGGAGTACTCCACGTGGGACAGCCCGGCGCCCTCGAAGTGGAAGGACGTGAGCGAGGCGAGGGTGCATTGGCGCCGGCGCGGGTCGTGGATGAACGAGCGCCCCTCGGCGGAGAGGCGGGCGATCCAGATCGGCAGTTGGTGGGAGACGACGACGGCCTCGTGTCCGCGGGCGGCGTCGCGGGCGTCCTGGATCGCGGCACGCATCCGGGCGGCGACGGCGGCGTACGGCTCCCCCCAGGAGGGGCGCAGGGGGTTCCACAGGTGCACCCAGGCCGAGGGTTTGCGGAGGGCGCCATCGCCGACGCCGAAGGCCTGGCCCTCGAAGACGTTCTCGGACTCGATCAGCCGGTCATCGGTCTCGATCGTCACGCCGCAGGCGGCCGAGAGCGGGATCGCGGTCTCCTGGGCACGCTCCAGCGGAGAGGCCGCGAGGTAGGTGACGTCGCGGTCACGGAGGTGCTCGGCGACCCGTTGCGCCATCTTCACGCCGAGCCGAGAGAGGTGATAGCCGGGGCGGCGGCCGTAGAGGATGCCCTCGGGGTTGAACACCTCGCCGTGCCGCAGCACGTGGACGACGGTGCGCTCGGTCATCGCGTTCCCTTCTGGACCTGGGCTGCTGCCGACGCGGCGGCGGGGAGGGCGTCGAGCACGGTCTGCACGGCGCGGTCGTCGTGGGCGGCCGAGACGAACCAGGCCTCGAACGCCGAGGGGGGCAGGTGGACACCGCGGTCGAGCATGGCGTGGAAGAACGCCGCGAACGCCGCCGTGTCCTGGGCCTGGGCGGCCTCGAAGTCGGGGACCGGGTGGTCGGCGAAGAACACCGAGAACATCGTGCCGGCGGATTGGATCCGGTGGGGGACGCCGGCGGTGTCGAGGGCCTCGGCCGCCGCTCCCTTGATCTGGTCGGCCACCTGGTGGAGGTGTTGGTAGACGTCCTCGGTGGCGAGTCGCAGCGTGGCCAGTCCGGCGGTGGTGGCGATCGGGTTCCCCGAGAGCGTCCCGGCTTGGTAGACGGGGCCCAGCGGCGCGAGGTGAGCCATCACGTCGGCGCGGCCGCCGAAGGCTGCGGCCGGGAAGCCGCCGCCCATCACCTTGCCGAAGGTCATCAGGTCGGGGCGCCAGCCCTCGACCTTGCCGTCGAGCCCCCATTGGCCCTGCCGGGAGACACGGAAGCCGGTCATGACCTCGTCGGAGACCAGCAGCGCGCCGTACTGCGTGCAGGTTGCGGCGAGGAAGGCGTTGAAGCCGGGCTCGGGTGGGACGACGCCCATGTTGCCGGGGGCCGCTTCGGTGATCAGGGCGGCGATCCGGTCGCCGTACTCCTGGAAGGCGGTGGTCACGGCTTCCCGGTCGTTGTAGGGCAGCACGATCGTGAGCGCCGTCGCGGAGTCCGGCACGCCTGAGCTCCCAGGCACCGAGAACGCTTGCCCTGAGGAGCCGCGGGACGCGGCGTCTCGAAGGGTGACCAACCCCGACCCGGCGGCGGCCAGCAGGGCGTCGACGTGGCCGTGGTAGCAGCCGGCGAACTTGACGACCAGGTCGCGGCCGGTGAAGCCGCGGGCGAGCCGGATGGCCGACATCGTCGCCTCGGTGCCGGAGGAGACGAAGCGGACTTGGTCGACCGGCGTGCGGGCGACGATCTCCTCGGCGAGCTCGACCTCGGGCGTGGTCGGGGCGCCGTACGTCGTGCCGCGGGTGACGGCCTCGGCCACCTGTCGGTGCACTTCGGGGTGGGCGTGGCCGAGCAGCATCGGACCCCACGAGCAGATCAGGTCGACGTACTCCCGGCCGTCGACGTCGGTGAGCCAGGCTCCGGACGCGGAGCGGATGAAGCGGGGGGTGCCGCCGACGGCGTTGAACGCCCGGACCGGCGAGTTCACCCCGCCCGGAGTCACCGCCCGAGCCCGCTCGAACCACGCCACGGACTCCAGAGGAGCCTCCAGTTGGCTGCCGATCGCGGTCACTCGCTCATTGTCCCCGACGCCTCACGGGCAGCGACTAGGTGGGTGGCTGGTCTCGCCAAGTCGTTTGCGTGGGCCCCCGGGGCTCGGCTCAACCGCTGCGCCCTCTGACTCAAGGAGAACCGCACGGTAGGGCGAGAAGTCAGTCCCTCAATGTGCGAGTTCCGCGCCAAGTTTCCGAATCGGTGGCCTTGTACAGGTCGATGTGCCTGTTCGGTAATACTCCTTGACCCGCAGATCGATGTGATCAGCTACCTGACGCTCGGCAATGTCGCCCACTCAACACGCGGCTTGCCCTGGACCGCTGCACGCTGCACGCTGCACAGGGTTCGTCACTCCGCCTGGGCGCGCCTACTTGGTTGTGAGGCCCAGCGTTTCGTCTGCGGCGTTTGCGGCAACAGGGCTAGATCGAAGCGCCGAAGGGTCAGCGGCTACCGCCACAGCGCTCCCACGCACCCGGCCGACGCTCTGGCCGATTGGTGCTGGCCGCGCGAGCGAGCCACGGTCCGCACAGGCGTTTATACCGGCATTGTCTGGGCGCGCCGAGCCGCCGACGGACCGAGGCGGACGGCTGGCTGGTATGCGTGGAGGGCCGAACGGGCATCCGCCCAGGGCAGGCCCCGCTCTGATTCAGCCGTGCTGGCGGGATCGGTGACGGGCGGCGCGTTGTAGCCGTAGGTGACGATCGCTTGAGTCGGAATTGAAGCGGACGCGGACGTGGAGGATCGCGTCATGACTTCCAATTACCTGGGAGAAGCACTTCAAGACGGAACGCTCCGGCATCTCTCTCGATTGCCTCGACAACCACGTTAAGCAGGTGCAACGCGCGGACAAATTCGTAGGGGCTAGCGGCAAGAAGTGTTGGCGCGCCCACAACGACGAGGGCTACAGCAGCCGACTCGTCTCGCATCAGGTCGCCGATGCAGTCGTCGAATGCATCCCAGTTGGGGCGGTAGTAGTCGGGGAAGTTGAGCGCGCTTCCCAGGGCTGCCAGCAGCTCGCGCTCATTGTTAATCGAGCGTGCGTCGACCTCGGCGACCTCGAAGCCAGCCGCTCGCAATTCATGGCGCAGCTTTGGCAACTGCTCCTCATCGAACAAATAGGGCGGCAGCGGGAGCCATGGGACCAGGCTTCTGAGCGGAGTCCATCCGGGCATGCGCGTCGTCATCGGATCCTCACGAATGAGCCGATCTCGTAATGGTTCGAGGTGTAATAGACTTCGCCGTTCCGGCCCAGGATCAATCGCTCTGCTCCCCGTTTGACGCCGTTGCCGGACGTCCAGATATCCGTCTCCGTGTAGTAGCGCGGGGGCTGGTTGGGAAGTGCGCCGTTCGTGTTGCCGTAAGTCCCCTTGGGATTGCCCTTCAGGCCACCCTGGGCAACGCCTGGTGGCGGTGCACCAACCTCATCGAAGTGCTTCACCACATTGTCGACTTGCGACCTCAGCGCAGGACTCTTGAACGGGAGGTTGAGGGCACCACGTCCAGCGTTTGCGGCGACCGCAGGGGCGGGTCCGACCCGGATCGTCAGTGCGAAGAACGCTCCCTTGGCGAAGCTCACCGTATTCTGGACGGTCCAGTACAACCACAAGTTTTTTCCGTGCAGTGAATCCCAAATGATGTCTTGGCCGTAGGCGTCTGCTTGCGGATTGCAGGCGGTGGAACTGCCGACCACGCACAGATTGGGTACGTAGAGTCCGTCGGCGATCCCGTCACCGTTCGTGTCCTTCGTGCCGCTTCCTGCCGAATTCCCGGCGCCTTGCTCAGAGCCTGGACTGCCACCTCCGTTTGGTGTTTCGCCGCCGGAGCCTGCGTTTTTCGGGTTTCGGGCGTCGTCGGGGCAGTACCCCTTTGCCGATACGTCGGGTCTGACCGCCGTGTGGGCATTGTCCGGACACAATCCGGTCGGATCTGCCAGCGTGATGGGGTTGTTGCGGGCGTAGGCGTAGGGGTTGAACGATTGTGGGTCCCCCGGGACCAGGAGGGGGTCGGGGGTGGTGAGGGTGTTCCATACCGGGGTGTAGGTGCGGTGGTCCAGGCGGATGTCTCCGGATGGGTCGTGGGTTTTGTTGAGGTACCCCCGCTCACCCGGCAGGGTGTTGGTGGTGGTGGGTTGCCCGAACGGGTAGTAGTGGTACTTGGCGACCGCACCGGTACCGCTGCCGGCTTTGGTGAGCCGGACCGTGCCTTGCGCATCGGCCAGCACCCACTTCCAGGTCGGTGTCCCACCAGGGCTGGTGGATTCCTCGACCGCGACCGGGGTCCCCCCGGGCGTCGCATGGTGCCGACGAGCCGACAGGGCGGTGGTGGTCGCGTCGTAGGTGAGTTCGGCCGCACCCAGATACACCGTCGAGGCCCATGCGGTCGCCGCGGTCCCGGTCTTCACACGCCGGGCAACCCGCAACCCTGTTGCGTCGTAGGCATGGTGGGTGGTCGGGTTCGAGGTCGACACCGTCCCCGACCCGACCGTGGACCACAAGTTCCCCAACACGTCGTAGGTCGAGGTCACCACCGGCCCACTCACCGGGGTGAAGGTCTTCAACCGGCCCGCCCCGTCATAAGTCATATCCCCAGTGGTCGGGGCACCCGGGAACGTCGACCCCGACAGATCAGTCGACCGGGGTGCATGCGGGGCGTTCCCGTTGCCCACCCATGTCGGCAACGTCACCTTCGACGGGCCGTTGCTGACCGTGTCCAACCGATCCCGCTTGTACCCGTACACCAGCTTGTACTCCACACCAGTGACCTGGGTGTTCGCGGTCCCGGTCTCGGTGCACGAGGTCGGCACCCCGCCGGCATCCAGCACGGTCAGCCCGGTGTCGGCGGTGGCCAGGCGACCAACCGGGTCGTACCCGAACTCCCAACAACTCGTCGACGTGCCCGACGTGCCATAGATCGCCGAGGGGTTCCCCGCCGGGTCGTAGTCGTAGTTCAACCCCAGATCCGTGGTCACACCCGTGCCCTGTTTGGTGCCGACGATGGTGTCCACCCGGCCCGAGTCCGCCTCCCAGCCGTAGGAGCGGACCAGGGTGGTGTCCATCTCCGCCTGGGTCCGACCCGGTGCGGCCAGGTCCAGACCTGGCCCTGAACTCACCGTGACCGGCTGGTTACGGTTGTTGTAGGCCACCGACGCCAACGTCACCTCGGGGGTGGCCATCTTGGTGATCATGTCGTTGACGCCGTATTCCAGCGACACGGTCTTGGCGGGCAGGATCACCCCACCGGCCGCGTTGGTGACCTGTGGGTAGGTCTGCGACACCAACCGGCCAGTCAGATCCGGGGCATAGCTCAACCCGACCTGGTAGGTCTGGGCGCCGGTCTTCCCGATCCACTCACCCGGGAACCCAGAGGTGACACTCGTCGGGGCACCCAACGCCGTGTAACCGGTGACCTCGCTGGTCACCTGATCGGTCCCGGTCGTGCCATCCAACTTCGGGGTGTAGTGGGTGGTCTTACGCGGTAGACCCACCCCCAGCGTCGCGGTGTCATAGGTCCACGAAGTCAACGTGGTCGACCCGTTCTTCCGGGTGGTCGGCCGGTTCAACGCATCGTAGGTAGTAGTGATGGCCGGGTTCGCGGCCGGGTTCACTATCGTCGGGTTGCTGTTCGCGTCGTAGGCGTAGGTGGTGACCCCGACATCGGGGTCATCCGCGGTCGTCTTCCGGCCCGCCAGGTCGTAGGTGTAGTCCCAGTTCCGGACCCCGGTCGTGGTCCCCCACCCGGCCAACGTCTTCGACACCCCGGTCAGATCACCCGCCGCGTTGTACACATAGATCGCTTCGTCCAGCACCGGTGACCCCGCCGGTGCGGACTCAAGCAGTTCCACCTTGAGTGCCCGCCCAGCGGCGTCGAGTGTCGACCTGGTCGCTCCCAACGGTGCCGGCGCATCCACCGTCACCGTGTCAGGGGTATAGGCCGTGGTGGTGGACGACTTCACCGCACCCAGCGCGACCTGGTCGACCCGGGTGGGTCGGTTCAACGCGTCATAGGTCGTCTCGGTCAGCCGTGACAGACTCGCGGTGGTGGGGACATCGACCGCCGGCGGCGCGCCCGGACCGCTCATCGTGCCGGTGACCTGCTGGTCAAACGACATCCAGACGTTGCCTTGCTCGTCGTAGTAGCGGCCCTGCACCATCCGCCCGGTCCCGGTCTGGGTTTGGGTTTGCACCTCCCGACCCCACCCATCGAAATAGGTGAACGCCCACGTCCCACCACCATCGCCGCGTGGGGTCTCACTCGACACCCAATCCGGCAGACTCCGCGACTGGCTGTAGCGATACTTCACCGACGCCGGCGACGTGGCCGCGACCCCCGGGTTACGGACCTCGGTCAGCCGGCCCACCGCGTCATAAACCAAGTTGGTGACCCCACCATTGGCATCGGTGGTGGCGGTGGGTTGGGCCCGCCGCGGGTCCACCGTCGTGGTCGCCACATGACCCAACGGGTTCGTCACCCGGACCTGGCTCAACAGATCGAAGGCACTCCCCGCAGGGTTGTAGGCGATCGTGGTGGTGTTCCCATTCCCGTCGATGGTCGATGTCGGACGCCCGTAGATGTCATAGGTCGACTGGGTGCTGATGGTGGTGGTGTCATCGACCACCGTGTTGGTGCGGGTCAACAACCCCTGGTCCAGGGTGTTCCCCACCGTGGCTTGCCCGTCATACAGCGACGTGGACTGCCGCACCCGGTCCGCAGCCGTCAGCGTGCTCGTGCACGGCAACCCGTACACCGTGGTTTGTGAGGGACGTTTCAACCATGCCGTAGCGCCCTGGGTCCAGGTCTGCTTGGTGCACACCTCATCACCATCCGCGGGCGCCGGCACCGCACTGGTCGACACGAAACCCTGATCGTGGGTCGCCAGCAGATTCCCCGTGTTCAGGCTGCGATGGACCCCATCACCCTCGTCATGGTCATAACTCACCCGGCGCAACGACCCCGCCGAGGAACCATCGAAGTTGTACACATCGGTGCGTTCGGTCACCACCATGTGCGCATCCGGCAGGTAGTCGATCACCACCGTGTCGATCGTCTGATAGTCGTGATAGGTCCGAGACCTCGACGCCCCAGCACCATCCCGGACCACCACCTCGGCCACCCGACCGTTCAACTGTCGATTGTCCAAAGGCTCAGACGTCGCGGTGGCGATCGTCTCGGTGTCGATCCGCACGTTCTCGTTCAACACACCATCGGGGTTCTTCTTCGAATTGTTCATCCCCCGGAACCGGACCACCACCCGGCTCGACCGATCCCCGGTGACCACCGCCCCCGACACATCCACCTTGCGGGTGTGCACGATCGTCTTCTCATAACCACGCCAGTCCGCCCAAATCTCCTCATCCGAATCGGTGTTACGCGAATTCACCAACCGCCACGCCGGAGCACCCAGATACTGGTAGTCGTAGACCCGCTTCCGGGTCGGCTTAGGCGACGGCCCCGCGACCTGATCCACGGCCGCATCACTCAACGTCACCGTCTTCACCACATACTTGTGGAACCACTCCCAATCCGGGGTGTCACCCAACGCGGCGTACTTCTGGGCATAACACTCATCATCAGCGTTCCACCGGTTATGAGCCGAGTCGTACACCGAACCCGTGCAGGTGTTCCCATCCTTATGGCCATACACCACATCGATCTCACCGCCGCCCTCGTTGACCAGGTTTCCGATCCGGAACTTCTTCAACGTCAAATCACCCGACGGGACCTTCACCCGGTTCTGCAACGCCACCTTCTCGAACGTCACCGGTTGCATCACCACATCACCAGCAGGTGACTTCCCAGTCCGTTGGACCTGATCCAGCCACAGATCCTTCTGATCCTGCCCGCCGCTGCCGTCGGGGTCGGGCAAGGCGTGAACCAACGTGTACTCATCGACATTGCGGGTCGTAGTCGTCGACACCGTGGACGTCTTCACCTGGTAATAGCGTCGCGTCGAGAAGAACGTCGGGGAAGAGTTGTCACACGAATCCCCCGGATCACACAACAAATCCGCCGGCACATCAGGCCACTGATTCGGTTGCGCACGCGGCCCGTTCGTGCCCGTGCAATCAGCCGCCGGATCGGTCAACTGTCCGACACACCGCAGCTTGCTGGTGACATCCACCACCTGACGCGGCTCACCAGAAATAGTTACCGCGTTGTTCATCCCATACCGGATCTGCTGCAACCACACCGCCCGGTCATAGGTCAACGTGTTACTGGCACTGCCTTTCGTGCCATAACTGTTCTCCTCCTGCTCATACTCATACTCAACCCGGTTCCCCGCCGGGTCATACACCCGGTCCAGCATCCACTTCCAGCCCTGCTTACACCGCTCATTCGCCTCGCTATGGCACGGCTCGCCCGCATGGTTGCCGTACACCGACACCGTGGCCACCCCCTCGGAGCCATTGCCGTAACCGAACCAATAGATCGACCCATCCGGGGTCGACACCTTGAACCCCTCATTGTCGTTATCGGGGTTATCCACACCCTGAGTGCCGCGAAGCCGCTCAACCTTCCACCCCGGGTCGTCTTGCAGCCGGAACGAATTCGCGCTCACCGGGATCAGCCGCGACGCCCGCCCGTTCAACACGATCCGCAGATCCTCCACCAAACCCTCGTTACTAGCGCGGGTCCGCCAACACAAATCCCCCCACGTGGGTTGCCCGTCCTTCGAACACGACCGATACGCCCGGGTGATGTAACTGGTCGACAACTCCCACCCAACCCCAGCCGACGACGCCTGCCCGTTCTCAGCCAGGCTCATCCCATCCACCCCACCGGAGGAATAGTTCAACGACAACCCCGGTGC
>JAKFXV010000212.1 GCA_021731205.1 Nocardioides sp.
GGCCAGCTCGGTCGACTTCGCCTTCGGTGTCATGCCTCGACCCCCACCGGCTCTGCCCACAGCGTCGACGCTGCGGGATCGAACGGACAGCCACCGTGTTCGAGGTGGGCCAGGTATTCATCGCGGAAGAACTCGATCGACGAGGTGACCGGGCTGGTCGCACCGTCGCCGAGCGCACAGAACGAGCGCCCCAAGATGTTGTCGCACTGGTCGAGCAGCACGTCCAGGTCGGCCTCGGACCCGCGGCCGGCCTCGAGATTGGCCAGGGTCTGCACCAGCCACCAGGAGCCTTCGCGGCATGGGGTGCACTTGCCGCACGACTCATGCTTGTAGAACTCCGTCCAGCGCAGCGTTGCTCGCACCACACACGTGGTGTCGTCGAACAGTTGCAGCGCCCGGGTGCCCAGCATCGACTTGGGCGGGACGGCAGTCTCTGCGCCCGGCCAGTAGCCGGGTTGGCCGGGTTGGATCCGGGCGGTCGCACCGACGCTCTCGAAGTCGAGCGGAACATCGAGGTGCTCGGCGGTGAGCAACGGAGTGCTCGAGCCACCCGGGGTCCAGAACTTCAGCTCACGGTCGTGACGCATGCCACCGGCCAGGTCGATCAGCTCTCGCAACGTGATCCCGAGCGGCGCCTCGAACTGTCCGGGGTTCCGCACGTGACCCGACAACGAGAAGATCCCGTAGCCCTTGGACCGCTCGGTGCCCATCGCCGAGAACCACCCGGCTCCATGATCGATGATGCTCGGCACCGAGGCGATCGACTCCACGTTGTTGATCACCGTGGGGCTGGCGTACAGGCCGGCCACCGCCGGGAACGGGGGGCGCAGGCGTGGTTGCCCGCGTCGGCCCTCCAGAGAGTCCAGCAGCGCCGTCTCCTCGCCGCAGATGTAGGCACCGGCACCGGCGTGGATGACCAGATCCAGGTCATACCCGGTGCCGTGGATGTTGGTGCCCAGATGGCCTGCGGCGTAGGCCTCGGCGACCGCTGCCTGGAGCCGGCGAATCACGTGGAGCACCTCACCGCGGATGTAGATGAACGCGTGGTTGGCACGGATCGCGAACGAGGAGATGATCACGCCCTCGATCAGGGTGTGCGGGCTGGCGAGCATCAGCGGGATGTCCTTGCAGGTGCCCGGCTCGGACTCGTCAGCATTCACCACGAGGTACTTCGGCTTCGGGTTGTCCTGCGGGATGAACCCCCACTTCAGGCCGGTGGGGAAGCCGGCCCCGCCCCGGCCACGGAGGCCGGAGTCCTTGACCGCGGTGATGATGTCGCCGGGCTGCATCGCGAGCGCTTTGCCCAGCGCCGCGTATCCGCCCTGATCGGTGTAGGCGGCCAGCGTCCACGAACGCTCGTCGCCCCAGTTGTCGGTCAGCACGGGGGTGAGGGTGCCCATCATCTGGTCAGTCATCGGCGGACCCGTTCTCGGGGGTGACATTGCTGAAGTCGGCGCCGGACTCTTCGAGCTGGGTCTCCGACTCGGCGCGCGCGGTGTCGGCGAGCTCGACCGCTTCCTGCTTGGTCTCCGGCAGGGCGCCACCCGGGAAGGCCTTGGGCTCGTAGCCCGGCGCGGTCCAGCCGTGCTCGCGGGCGATCCTCAGCCCGACCAGCGACGCGGGTCCTGCGGAAGGCCCCTCGTCGGCCAGGCCGTCGTTGAATCCGGCCAGGACCCGCTCGGCTTCGCGCCAGGTGCAGATCTTGGGGCCACGGGTCGAGTGCACGTCCACTCCCGACCGCAGGTCGTCGACCAAGCGCTTGGCAGAGTCCGGAGTCTGGTTGTCCATGAACTCCCAGTTCACGGTCAGCACCGGCGCGTAGTCGCAGGCAGCGTTGCACTCGATGTGCTCCAGGGAGACCAGTCCGTCGTCGGTCGTCTCGTCGTTGCCCAGCCCGAGATGATCCTTCAAGGTCGCAAAGATCTCGTCGCCACCCATGATCGCGCACAGGGTGTTGGTGCACACCCCGACGTGGTACTGCCCCACGGGGCGACGCTTGTACATGGTGTAGAACGTCGCGACTCCGCTCACCTCAGCTGCCGAGATCTCGAGGATCTCCGCGCAGGCCTCGATTCCTTCGGGGGTGATGCGGCCTTCGGCGCTCTGCACCAGGTGGAGCATCGGCAGCAGGCCCGAACGCTTCTCGGGATAGCGGCCGGCGATCTCGCGCAGTTCGCCCCAGGTGGTTTCGTCGATCACCGGTCGACACCACCCATCACCGGGTCGAGCGACGCCACGGCGACGATCACGTCCGCCACCGCGCCGCCTTCGCTCATCACGCTGGTTGCCTGCAGGTTGGTGAACGACGGGTCCCGGAAGTGCGCCCGGAACGGACGAGTGCCCCCGTCGGAGACGACGTGAGCGCCAAGTTCGCCTCGAGGCGACTCGATCGGGACGTACGCCTGACCCGGCGGGACCCGGAAGCCCTCGGTGACCAGCTTGAAGTGATGGATCAGACCCTCCATCGACTCGCCCATGATGTGCCGGATGTGGTCCAGGCTGTTGCCCATGCCGTCGCTCCCGATGGCCAGCTGGCTGGGCCAGGCGATCTTCTTGTCCGCCACCATCACCGGCGCGCCTTCAAGGGTGGTCAAGCGGTCGGCACATTGCTCGACGATCTTGATCGACTCCCACATCTCGGCCAGCCGGACCCGGAACCGGCCGTAGGCATCGCAGGTGTCCCAGGTCTGCACGTCGAAGTCGTAGTCCTCGTAGCCGCAGTAGGGCTGGGTCTTGCGCAGGTCCCACGGATAGCCGGCGGCGCGCAGCACCGGCCCGGAGAGTCCGAGGGCCAGGCAGCCGGCGAGCTCGAGGTGCCCGACGTCGACCAGACGGGCCTTGAAGATCGGGTTGGCGTTGCACAAAGCGGCGTACTCGGGCAGGCGCTTCTTCATCAGCGCCGTGAAGTCGCGGATCTCGTCCAACGCACCGGCCGGGAGATCCTGGGCGACTCCGCCGGGCCGGATGAACGCATGGTTCATCCGCAGTCCGGTGATCAGCTCGAACAGGTCGAGCACCAGCTCGCGCTCGCGGAAGCCGACCGTCATCACCGTGAGGGCGCCGATCTCCATGCCCCCGGTCGCGATGCAGACCAGGTGGGAGGAGATTCGGTTGAGCTCCATCAGGAGCACCCGCATGACCTGGGCCTTCTCGGGAATGTCGTCCTCGATGTCGAGCAGCCGCTCGACCCCGAGCACGTAGGTCGCTTCGTTGAAGAACGGGCTGAGGTAGTCCATCCGCGTGCAGAACGTGGTGCCCTGCACCCAGGAGCGGTATTCCATGTTCTTCTCGATGCCGGTGTGGAGGTAGCCGATGCCACACCGAGCCTCGGTGACCGTCTCCCCGTCGAGCTCGAGGATCAGCCGCAACACACCGTGGGTGGACGGGTGCTGGGGACCCATGTTGACGACGATGCGCTCGGCGATCAGGTCGTCGTCACTGCCGTGGAGTCCCGCCGCGATCTCGTCCCAATCCTGACCCGAGACATTGAAAACCGTGCCCTCGGTGGTCTCGGTCGACCCCGCATAGACGTCTTGGGGAACGCTCTGCTCGTTCGGCGTGCTCATCAGTTGTAGGACCTCCGCTGATCCGGAGGGGGCACCGTGCCGCCCTTGTATTCAACCGGGATGCCCCCCAACGGGTAGTCCTTGCGTTGCGGATGCCCGGGCCAGTCGTCGGGCATCAGGATCCGGGTCAACGCAGGATGGCCGTCGAAGACGATGCCGAACATGTCCCAGGTCTCTCGCTCGTGCCAGTCGTTGGTGGGGTAGGTCGCAACGATCGACGGGATGTGCGGATCGGAGTCGGGGCAGGTGACCTCGAGACGGATCCGGCGGTTGTGGGTCATCGACAGCAGGTGGTAGACCGCGTGCAGCTCCCGGCCGGTGTCATCGGGGTAGTTGACGCCACTGACGCCGGCACAGAACTCGAACCGCAGCGCCGGGTCGTCGCGCAGCACCTGGGCGACGACCGTCAGGTCCTCGCGGCGCACGTGAAAAGTGATCTCTCCGCGATAGACGACCACCCGCTCGATCGCGGTTGCGAGGCTCGCGTCGCGCAGTCGTGCCTCGAGAGCGTCGGCGACCTCGTCGAAGTACCCACCGAAGGGCCGCTCCGCGGCACCGGGGAAGACGATCGGGCTGACCAGGCCGCCGTACCCGGAGGTGTCGCCGGCGTCGGTGGTGCCGAACATCCCCGTCCGCGTGCCGACCGCCGACTCCACCCGCGTCGACGCGTCAGTTAAACCCGTCGAGGCGTCACTTCTTTCGGGCGAGGCGTCAGTTCTTGGCGTCGAGGCGTCACTCATCGCAGCAGTCCTCGCATGTCGGAGGTCGGCAGTGCGTTCAAGGCAGCGGTTTCGTTGTCGACGATCTCGGCTGCGCGGTGGGAGCCGAGCTTGGTGTGCTGCACCTGGTCGTGCAGCTTGAGGATCGCATCGATGAGCATCTCGGGACGCGGGGGGCAGCCGGGGAGGTACATGTCCACCGGCACCACGTGGTCGACGCCTTGGACGATCGCGTAGTTGTTGAACATGCCGCCGGAGCTGGCGCACACACCCATGGCGAGCACCCACTTGGGGTCGGGCATCTGGTCGTAGATCTGGCGCAGCACCGGCGCCATCTTCTGGCTCACCCGGCCTGCGACGATCATCAGATCGGCCTGGCGAGGGCTGGCGCGGAAGACCTCCATGCCGAATCGGGCGAGGTCGTACTTCGGACCGCCGGTGGTCATCATCTCGATCGCGCAACAGGCCAGCCCGAACGTGGCCGGCCAGAAGGACGCCTTGCGGAAATAGCCGGCGACTCCCTCGACGGTGGTCAAGAGCACGCCGCTAGGAAGCTTCTCCTCAAGTCCCATCCGCGGATCCTCCTGTCGCCCGATCGGGGGTGCTGGTGCGTGGTCCGGATCGCTGCATCGTCAGTCCCAGTCCAACCCGCCGCGCCGCCAGACGTAGGCGTACGCCACGAACACCGTCGCGATGAACAGCACCATCTCGATCAGGCCGAAGGCCTTGAGTTCGCCGAAGTGGACTGCCCAGGGATAGAGGAACACGATCTCGATGTCGAAGACGATGAACATCATCGCGGTGATGTAGTACTTCACCGGGATCCGGCCGCCACCCACGGCTTGCGGGGTCGGCTCGATGCCGCACTCGTAGGCGTCGAGTTTGGCTCGGTTGTAGCGCTGGGGACCGACCACTGCGCTCATGATCAGCGAGACGATCGCGAAGCCGGCGGCCAGCACTGCCAAGGCCAATACGGGTGTGTAGAGCTCCACTTCGCTCCTTCCCATCTACCGCACGAGACTCGCTCGCGAACACTGTGTCACGGCCCGGGCCGGAACGCATTTCGAGCCTGGAATCACCGTTTGGCGACGGCCGCTCGACGGGATTGTGAATCCGTTCACGATCCCCGATGGGAGAAGTCTAGAGCGATCCAATTCGGCTCGCATCCTGGGGGCGCCACCTGGACGGGGGACCGGCATCAGGCGCTGGCGCGATGCAGCGCGACGATTCCACCTGAGAGATTGCGCCACTGCGGGCGGGTCCATCCGGCCGCACCGATCAAGGCTGCCAGCCCGCGTTGATCCGGCCAGGCTCGGATCGACTCCGCGAGGTAGACGTAGGCATCGGGCGATGACGACACCCCGCGTGAGATGGCCGGCAACGCCTTCATGAGGTACTCCAGATACACCGTGCGGAAAGCCCTGTTGGTCGGGTGACTGAACTCGCACACGACGAGTCTTCCCCCGGACTTCGTCACTCTCCGGAGTTCGCGCAGCCCCGAGCCGGGGTCGACGATGTTGCGCAGGCCGAACGAGATCGTGACGGCATCGAACGTGTCGTCCGGGAACGGAAGCCGCATTCCGTCACCGGCCGCGAAGGCTAGCTCCGGTCGCGATTGCTTGCCGACCTTGAGCATGCCCAACGAGAAGTCGCAGGGCACCACAAAGGCGCCGGCATCGGCGAAGGGTTGGCTCGAGGTGCCAGTGCCCGCCGCGAGATCCAGCACCACCTGTCCCGGTTGTGGAGCGATCGCCTTCACGACCTCGGTGCGCCAGCGCCGGTCCTGGCCCAGCGAGAGCACGTCGTTGGTGAGGTCGTACCGCTTGGCCACGGCGTCGAACATGCGGCGTACGTCGGTCGGTTGCTTGTCGAGGTCTGCCCGGGCCACGGCGTCAGCCTACGGGTGCGAAGTCGTGGTCCTGACCACGCTGGGCGATCCCCGACTTCTCGCCCCTCGCGAGTAGTCTCACCTGCCATGAGCACCAGCCCGGGCGTGACGGACACGCCTGAGTACGCCGTCCCTGGCTTGATCGTCCGCACCCGGGCGCTGGCGCCGAGCCAGGCGGAATCGCTGCTCGCATTGTTGCCCGCCGACGAGCCGGTGTGTTGGCTGCGCGCGGGGGCCGGTCTGGTCGGGTGGGGCATCGCGGCCCAGGTCCGCACCAGCGGGGCAACGCGGTTCGCGGACGCCGACAAGTGGTGGTCCGAGGCCGTCTCTCGCGCCGTCATCCGAGATGAGGTGGCGGAGCCGGGCACCGGGCCTATTGCATTCGGAGCGTTCGCCTTCGCCGACGAACCGGGCCATTCGGTGCTCACCGTGCCGCAGGTCGTCGTCGGACGGCGCGGGGACATCGCCTGGGTGACCACGGTCTCCTCGCTCACCTCACCCGTGACGACCACGGCGGTGCTTCCCAGCGCGTCCCTGAGCGTGGCCGAGCCGCCCGAAGCACCCCAGGAGGTGCGCTTCGCGGACGGTTCACTCAACGGCGAGGCCTGGATGTCGGCGGTGGCGGACGCGGTGCGCCGCATCACCGAGGGGCAGCTCGAGAAGGTCGTGCTCGCTCGCGATCTGACGGCAACTGCCCGAACGGCGCTCGACGTCCGCTGGCCGCTGCAGCGCCTGGCGGCGGACTATCCCATGTGTTGGACCTTCCATGTCGACGGTTTGTTCGGGTCCACGCCGGAGATGTTGGTACGCCGTGAGCGCGGCCTGGTCACCTCGCGGGTGCTGGCCGGAACGATCCGGCGCACCGGGGACGACAACCGCGATCTGGCATTGGCCGCCACCCTGGCTCGATCGTCGAAGGACCTCGAGGAGCATGAGTACGCCGTCCGCTCGGTCGCCGAGGCGCTCGAACCGCACTGCTCGTCCATGCTCGTCCCGGAAGCGCCCTTCGTGCTGCACCTCCCGAACGTCATGCATCTGGCCACCGACGTGGCAGGCGTCGTACACGATGCGGAGACGGTCTCGTCCTTGCAGTTGGCGGCCGCGCTGCATCCCTCGGCCGCCGTGGGTGGCACACCGACCGTCCAGGCCTTGGAACTGATCACCGAGCTCGAGGGCATGAACCGCGGGCGGTACGCCGGCCCCGTGGGCTGGATCGACGCCGCCGGAGACGGCGAATGGGGGATCGCTCTCCGCTCGGCCGAGGTCACCGGCAGCACCGTCCGGCTGTTCGCAGGCTGCGGCATCGTCGCCGACTCCGATCCCGAAGCCGAACTCGCCGAGTCCCAAGCCAAGTTTGTTCCAGTCCGTGATGCCTTAGCCATTGGCTAGGGCGTCCCGGACACGACAGGCCTTAGCCAGTGGCTAGGGCATCACGGACACGACATGCCTTAGCCAGTGGCTAGGGCATCACTGGAATGCATACGCGAACGGCTGTCGTGGTCGGATCCGGCCCCAACGGGTTGTGCGCTGCGATCACTTTGGCGCAGGCCGGTTGCGCCGTCACGGTCCTGGAGGCTGCGGACGAGCCGGGCGGTGGGGCTCGCTCGGCCGAACTGACGCTTCCGGGCTTCACGCACGACGTGTGTTCGACGGTGCTTGCCCTGGCCCTGGCTTCCCCCGCCCTTCGCGCGATGCCCCTTGCCGAACACGGACTCGAGCTGGTGCATCCCGAGGTGCCGTTGGCCCACCCGTTGGACGACGGTACGGCGATCGCCCTGCACCGATCGGTCGCGGAGACGGCCACGTCGATCGGCGGTCACGACGCACAGGCTTACCGCCGACTGCTCGGGCCACCGGTGCACCACTTCGAGGAGTTGATGGCCGAGATCCTCGGGCCGCTGCGGCTTCCGCGCCACCCGCTGGTGGCGGCCCGCTTCGCCGCGGTCGGCCTGAGATCGGCGGCGGGATTGGCCCGATCAAGGTTCGAAGGCCCCCGCGGCCGAGCCCTGCTGGCCGGGTCGGCCGCCCACTCGATCATGCGACTCGACCGTGCTCCCACCGCCGGTGTCGGGTTGGTGCTGATGACCGCGGCGCACGCGGTGGGATGGCCGTTTGCACGAGGCGGCTCCCAGGCGCTGGTGCGCGCGCTCACGTCGTACCTCACCGAGCTCGGCGGCGAGATCGTCACCGGCCACCGGGTCGACAGCGTCGCGGAGCTCGACGAGCACGCCGTCGCACTGCTCGATGTCTCGCCTCGCAGTCTGCTTCGCATCGCAGGCCCACGATTCACACCGAGCTATCGCCGAGCGCTGACCCGCTACCGGCACGGGCCGGGCATCTTCAAGATCGACTGGGCGCTGAACGCGCCGATCCCATGGCAGGCGCCGGAGGCGCGTGCGGCCGGCACCGTGCACGTCGGGGGGAGCCTCGAAGAACTGATGCGATCCGAGGACGACGCCGCTCGGGGCCGGGTGCCCCAGCGCCCCTTCGTCCTGCTCACCCAGCCCACGGTCGCCGATCCGAGCCGCGCGCCAGAGAACCATCACGTGGGCTGGGCCTATTGCCACGTGCCCTCGGGCTGCACCGAGGACATGACGCAGCGCATCGAGGATCAGGTGGAGCGGTTCGCTCCGGGCTTCCGCGACGTCATCGCCGCCCGCGCCACGATGACGGCCGTTCAGATGCAGGGCTACAACGCCAACTACGTCGGTGGGGACATCAACGGCGGCGTCCAGGACCTGCGCCAACTGCTGACCCGGCCCGCCGTACGACCCAATCCCTACACCACGCCCGACCAGCGGCTGTTCCTCTGCTCCTCCTCCACCCCACCCGGAGGTGGAGGAGGAGCAGAGGAACAGCCGCTGGT
>JAKFXV010000117.1 GCA_021731205.1 Nocardioides sp.
GTGCAGCCCCTGCTCCAGCTCCAAGGCGCCACCGCCGCGCTCGGCCGAGGCCACGGCACGTTCGGCTACCTCGCGGGCCGGCCCATGCTCTCCCAGCTCACGCAACAGCCAGGAGGTCGTGGTGTCGATGCCCGCGCTGTAGTAGTCGGTGCCGTGATCGTCGATCAGGGTGCGGGCACGTTGCAGGCTACGGAGCGCGCCGTCGAAGTCGCCGGTGTCGCCCAGTGACAGCGCGGTGAAGAACAGCGACTGGAGCAGGGAGCGGAACAGGCCGTTGGAGCGGCACAAGATGATCGCCTGCGCCAGGGTCCGGCGGGCTTCGTCGAAGCTGTCGATGTGCTGGAGTACGGCGCCCCGGAAGGTCAGCGCCTGCGCCGCGATCTCGTCGTCGGGACGCTCCGAGATGACCTGCTCGTAGGCCTCCGCGGCGCCACGGTAGTCGCCATCCCAGTGGCGCACCCGGCCGAGCAGCAGCGCGGCGCTGCGGGGCGCTCCGGGCGCAGCCGCCGCGGCTTCCGCCAGGCGGGTCGCCCGATCGGCCAGATCGGCCGCGGTCATCGCGTCTCGGGCGAACAGTGCGGTCCATCCGAGCTGCTCCAGGGCGCGCGCCTCGAGGGCATCGTCCATCAGCCTGCGGGCGGTCTCGAGGGCGCGCTCCTGGTCGTCGTGGGCCGCCTGATAACGCCCGAGCTCACTGCGGATCTGACCTCGCCTCAGCAGGGTGTCCGCGAGCGTGGCGAGGTCGCCGCTGGCCTCGGCGGCTGTGACCGCCGCCACCAGCAGCCGTTCGGCCTCGGCATTCGAAAGTGCCCGGTGCGCGGTCTCCGCGGCAGAGCGCCACGCGACGACCGCCTCCGGCCAGGCCTCGGCCGCCACCCAATGCCGAGCGGCGGCCTCGGGTTGCGCCGTGAGGATCAGGGCCGCACGTCGGTGTCGGTTGACCCGTGTCGGTTCGGGGATCTGCCGGTAGAGGACCTCACGCAGGATCGTGTTGGAGAAGCCGAAGCTCACCCGGTGCGCGATCAGCAGTTGGGCGCGGAGGGCGGCTTGAAGTCGTGCGGCGCAGTCCTCCACCCGCATCTGACCGAGGCTGGAGACCTCGTCGAGGGTGAACTTGTCACCGAACACCGCACCCAGCTGCAGCACCTCGATCACCTCGGGGGCCACCACCCCCAATCGGGCGGTCACCGCCGCCCGGAGCGAGTCGGGCAGCGGGATCGCGTCGGCGTCCTCGGTGTGCAAGGTCTGGGCATGCCGAACCAGCTCCGCCAGGTAGAGGGGTGAGCCACTGGTCAGCTCCAGCATGCGGCCGGGATCGAGTCTGGAGTCGTGCAGGTCGAGGTACGCCGTCACCCCCGCCAGGTCGAAAGCGACCGGTCGCACCACTCGGGCGCCGTCGCCCAGCACCTCCGCCCCGAGGGTGCCGATCACCCGATCGGCATCGGAGGTCACGACGGTCCCCACGACCAGCAATCGATGTGTCTCGGCACGCGCGGCGAGGAACGCGAGCGCCTCCAAGGTGCTGGACCCGGTGTTGTGCAAGGACTCGACGACCAACAGCACCGGGGCCTGTCGGGCCAACCCGAGCAGCACGGTGGCCAGCGACTCCAGCACCCGCCGGTGGTGGGTCTCGGGCAGATAGTGCTCGTACTCGATCGGCCCCAAGATCGCGGTGAGGTCGGGGATCAGCTCGATCAGCGGCGCGGCGCCGTCGCCGAGCAGTTCCCGGATCTCCGCGGGGGGCCGGGCGAGCAGGACGGGCCGGATCACGTCCACGAGTGGCTGCAGGAACAGAGAGCGCTCGGACTCTCGGCACGTCGTGCGCAGGACCTGACCCCCGGAACCGGACGCCCGGGTCACCAGATGGTCGACGAGGGTTCTCTTGCCGACGCCCACCGTTCCGATGACCAGACACATCCCGCCGCGGCCGGACACGGTGCTTGACCAGTGCCCGATCAGGGCGTCGGTCTCTGCCTCACGGGCAACCAGACGTGAGTCCGTGGTGTGGGCGCCCAGCGTTGCGGGCGGGGTCGGCGGTAGGTCGCTGTGCAGGATCGCGAGGTAGAGCGACTGGGTGGCCCCGGCGGGGTCGATGCCGAGCGAGTCGGCCAACGTGGTGCGCAACCGTTCGTAGACCTGTAGTGCGGCGGCTGGTCGCTCCGATCGGGCGTACGCCGTCATCAGCGCGCGGCACGCATCCTCATCGAGCGGGTCGTCATCCAGGGCGGCCGCAGCGCTGGCCTCCGCGGCGCCGTAGTCGGAGCACGCGAGGGCCGCGGTCCAGTGCAACGAGCGCGCGCGACGCAGCAGCCGGTCGGCCGCGATGCGAGTCTGGTTGACCCAGTCGTGGTCGGCCTCGTCTGCCAGCACCGGCCCGGCTTCGAGCAGTGCCTTGGCCACGCCGGCGGCATGTTCGGCCAGACCGTACGACGAAGCCGCCAGCTCCTCCTCGGCGACCGCCACCCGCGCGGCGGCCTCGGCCAGGTCGACGTGCAGCTGGTCGGAGGTCACCAGGGTGTAGCCACGCGCGTCGCCGCGGATCGTGTCGGCCCCTAGCGCGCGCCGTAGCCGACTCACCAGGGCAGCGACGTTGCGCTCGGCCCGGGCGGGGGGCTGGTCGGGCCAGAGGGCGGCGAGCAGGCTCGACATCGGCACGCTCTGATCGTGTGCGGCGGCCAGCCGTTTCAGCAGCCGCGCCTCCTGACCGCCCGGGATCGGGCCGGTCGAACCGTCGATGGCGAAGCCACCGACCAGCCGGACGGTGCGCACGCGAGCCGGGCCACTCATCGCTCACCGTCCACGAGCGTCGGCAACACCGAGAGCAAGGCCCGGGCGTAGGCAAGCTCGGCCTGGGTGTCGACGTGCCGCGAACCGTCGTTGAGTACGACGGCGTACCCCTCGCTCGGGTGGCCGAGCGCCTCCAGAGTCACGAAGCTGGCCCCGAGCAGATCGCGCAGTTGGTGTTCCCACGGGAGCCACACCACCTGGTCGGCGTCGATCGAGTCCAAGGCCCATTCGGTGGTGCCGTTGAAGCGGATCAGCCGACCCGTCGACAGCTCCTGGACCTCGATCGTCATCTCGGCGATCACGAACACCTGGTCCAGGTCACGACCGGGGATGGCGAAGCGGTCCCCTGCCCGCGGAACCCACGGACGCCCGGCCGTGGTGAGCAACTCGCCGAGGTGGGCGGCCAATGCGAGGTCCATCACGCCACGCATTGTGCCGCTTGTGGTGCATTCCGGCTCGCACTAGCCTTGGCTGGTGCGCAAAGCGAAACGCGGAAGCGTCATACGCAACACGGAGACCCAACTTCGGCTGCTCCGGAATGCGCGCTACGAGATCCTCCCGACCCCCAGCATCGAGGCCGCGCTGGCCACCGCCGTGCCGACCGATGTCACGCTGACGGTCACGGCCTCTCCGGCCCAAGGCCTCGAGGCAACCATTGCGATGTCCGAGCGGCTGGCCGCGGCTGGGTACGACGTCGTACCCCATCTGGCGGCGCGCATGGTCAGCGGCCGGGCCGAACTGGTGGACATCACCGCCCGGCTGTTGGCGGCCGGTATCTCCAGCGTCTTCGTCCCGGGCGGCGATGCGACCGCGCCCGGGGACTATCCCGACGCGCTGAGTCTGCTGGAGGAGCTGACTGCGCTCGGTCGGCCGTTCGCGCACGTGGGCGTCACCGGCTATCCCGAGTCGCATCCCACGATCAGCGACGACCTGACCGTGCAGTCGATGTGGGACAAGCGTCGCCACGCCACGCACCTGGTGAGCAACCTGACCTTCGACCCGGAGGTGATCGGACAGTGGTTGCAGCGGTTGCGGGCTCGCGGCATCACCATGCCGCTGCTGTTGGGGATGCCTGGTCCGATCGACCGGGCCAAGTTGCTGACGATGGCGACCAAGATCGGGATCGGTGAGTCGACCCGGTTCCTGGCCAAGCAGAAGGGCGTGATGGCCCGTTTGGCCGCGCCCGGCGGGTTCACGGGGGAGCGGTTCTTGGAGGAGTGCGCCCCGGCCCTCGGCGCCCCGGACGCCCTCGTGGAAGGGCTGCACGTCTACACGTTCAACCAGGTTGCCTTGACCCACACCTGGCGCCGCGACCTGATCGACCGGCTGAGCGAGTCGCTCAGCTGAACCCCGAGCGGACCTCCTCGGGGCTCAGCGCACCTCGACGAGCTTGGCGTAGGTGAACGAGGTCCCGGCCCCGCGGCAGGTGATCAGGGTGAGATCGCCCTCGATCAGCCCGGCGCTGGACCCGCCCTTGCGATGGACGTAGCCGCGGTCGTAGACCCGGTAGACCCGTACCTCGCCGGTGGGGGTCTTGACCTTGAACTTGGCGTCGACGGGAAGCCACTTGTCCCAACGCCAGAACCCGCAGTAGTTGTGCCCGGCGAGCCAGGTCGTGCTGGCTCCGGCACGCCCGGCTTCCTTCCCGGGGTAGGGCCCCCACCACAGCGTTGCCAGGCAGCGATCGATGCGGTCCTGGTCGCCACGCGCGAAGGTGCGCTTCCAGTCACGCACCTTGATCGACCACTTCCCGTCCGCGCGGGCCTCCTGCCGGGCAGCGTTCGTCAGGGGCAGGCGCCGTACGACCGAGGTCGGGTCTGGCCTCGTCGAGGCCCGGTCGGTTGCCGTGGCAGACGATGGACTCGACAGCGGAGCGCTGAACACCTCGGGCGAGGTGGCCGGCGGGGGGGCGGGAGACCCCGCCGGTGCCGGCGAGGGAGGGACGGCCAAGATCAGCAACACTGCCGCCAAGACGAAGGCGAACGCCGTCAGGCGCGGTCGTCTAACTGAACCGGGGAAGGGGTTCACGAGCCGGGTCGTCCTTTCGAGATAGCGAGGTCGACCACATGCCTGCTACACCCCCCCACACTCGCGAGACATGAAGTCGCCGGTGGGCCATTGCCCCACACACGCAGACCCGGTGAGTGCCCCCATCACCGTGACCTTTGTGACTGCTGTGAGGCGTGAGTTGAAAACTACGCGGTGAACCCACCGCTGCGCAGGCGAATGCAGAACTTCGACCTAGGCGGTGACCGCGGGGGAGCCGCCCTCGATCAGTGCCTCGAGGGCCGACTCGAGGCCGGCCTGGCCGGTGTCCACGATCGTGAGCGGCAGGCCCAATCGCTCGGCTGCCTCGTGAGCGAGTGCGGTGAGGGCAGCATCACGGGCCTGGGCCAGCCACACCACCCGGGTGTAGGAGCCGAAGTAGTCGTTGCGCAGGTCGGGCCACCGGTCCAGGCCCAGCTCTCGCACCACCGTGCGCGCGAACGAGGCGACCAGGAAGTCGGTGAACACGTAGGTCCCCGGCTGCTCCTCGAAGAAGGCAGCCAGGCGCTCGGGGCCGGCGTACACGTCGTAGCAGTGCAGGCCGGGCAGTCGCTCGAGGCCGAGGTCGGCGCACACCTGGTCCAACGCGCCGTAGGTGCCGCAGTCGGCGTAGCCGATCAGCACCCGGTGATGCGAGGCGAGCAGGGGCTCGGCGGCGGCGCGCACCTGACCGGCGATCTGGTGCGGCTGGTTGTGCAGCAGCGGCGGAAGGGGGTGGATGTCGAGTCGCCAGCTCCGACGCTGGGCGATCTCGGCGCACGGCTGGGCCAGCGCGCCGCAGGCGATCAGCGCGATCGGTGGGACCTCAGAAGGCGAGTTGCTCGACGAAGCGGTCGTTGAAGTCGGCGCGGTCGGAGAGCTCGACATACTGCACCTCCTCCAAGAGCGCCTCGGCGCCGGCGCGTTCGCGCAGGGACAACAGGGCCATCTTCGCGCCCTCGCCGGCGACGTTGCCCGCCGAAACGATGCGGAGCACCGGCAACGACGGCACCAGGCCGATCCGCACGGCGGACGCCGGCGAGAGATAGGAGCCGAACGAGCCGGCCAGCAGCACCTGTTGTACGTCGTCCGCGGTGAGGCCGAGCTCGGCCAGCAGCAGCGTCCAGCCGGTGGAGATCGCGGCTTTGGCGAACTGCAGCTCGCGAACGTCACGCTGGGAGAGGTAGACGCATTCCTCGACGGGAGCCTCGGGCGTCGGTCGGTGCAGCACGAAGACCCGCTCCTGGCCGATCCGGGTCAGCCGGTCCGCCAGTCCAGGAGCGATCTGGCGGGCCGTGTCGTCCGGGACGAACCGGCCCGAGGCATCGAGGAGACCGACGCGAACCAACTCGGCGACGGCATCGACCAGGCCGGAGCCGCACAGGCCGCGCGGTGGAACGTCACCGATCACTCCGAGTTCGACCGGTCCGGTGGTTGAGGAGGGAGCGTCAGCGACCGTCTCGAAACCCCCGTCGAGCCGAACGACCTCGATGGCGCCGTCGGCCGCGCGCATGCCGCAGCGGATCGCGCCGCCCTCGAAGGCAGGCCCGGCGGGGGCAGCCGTTGCCACCAGGGTGTCGCCACTGCTCAACACGATCTCGCAGTTGGTGCCGACGTCGATGAACAGCCGGCACCTCTTGTCGCGGTCCATCCCGGTGGCCAACATGCCCGCGACGATGTCGCCGCCGACGTACGCCCCGAGGGAGGGGAACAGCATCGCCCGGGCCCGAGGGTGCATCGCGACCGGGTCGGCAACCAAGCCCAGATCGGCGGCCAGCTGCGGCCCGAAGTCGGCTGCGCTCATCACGAACGGTGCCACTCCCAACGGCTCGGGATCGATGCCGAGCAGCAGGGCCGTCATGGTGGCGTTGCCCGCGATCGCTACCTCGTAGACCGTGCGTGGGTCGATCGCGGCCTCGGCGCAGACCTCGGTGGCGAGCTCGCGCAGCGACGCAGCAGCCGCCTCCTGCAGCCTGGGGAGCGCGGCGGGATCGAGCATCGTGGCGCTGATCCGGCTGATCACGTCGCCACCGAAGGGCTGTTGCTTGCTGAGCATGGAGGAGACCGCCAGCGGCGTTCCGGTCTCGAGGTCGAGCAGGGTCGCCACCACCGTGGTGGTGCCGAGGTCGAACGCGATCGCGTGTCGCGCGGTTCGAGTGTCGCCGGGCTCGATGTCGATGACCGTCTCGTCGACGATCACGACGGTGACCTTGAAATCGGAGGCGCGGAGCACGCCGGGCAGGCGCCGCAGCACGCTCAGGTCGGCGTGCAGTTCGAGGTCGTCGATCGCGTCGAAGAGCCTGCGCTGGTCGGTGCGTTGGTCGCTGAGGCTCGGCTCGGCCAGCTCGACGTACCGCTTCTGGACCGCTGGGCGCAAGATCACCTGGCGCCCGACGCCCACGGTGGCCGCCTTGGGCCGGGTCAGCAAGGGCGGCACCAGCACCTCGAGATCGGTGGTGGCCTTGACCAGGCAGGCCAGCCGCCAACCCTGGGTGAGCTCGGAGTCGGAGAAGGTGCGGCGATCGTGCGCCGTGATCGGCCCGTCCCCCGGGGTCACCCGCACCTTGCACTTGCGGCAGGTGCCATGTCCCCCGCAGGTCGAGTCGATCGCGATGCCGTTCCAGGAGCCGGCATCGAACACGGTGACCCCCGGTGGCACCCGCACCGCGCGTGGGGTCGCGTTGCCGGCGGGGTCTTGGACCGAGAAGGCCAGGTCGACTCGACCGCTGCCGTCGTGGGGGGTGACCGGAATCGGGGTAGGGGCCAGCAGCCCCTCGCGATGGAGGTCGGCCAGCAGGTCGGGCGGGTGACCCTCAGCCAACGCCGGCCGCCTCCGCGGCCGCCTTCGCAGCACGGGAGCGGGCGATCCAGGCGGCACCCCACTCGTCGTGGTTCATCAGCAGGTCGGCGGCCTTGACCGCCTCGACGATGTGAGGTGTGCGGGCGTCCATGATCGCGCTGGTCAACCCCGACATCATCGCCATCGGCAAGAACGCGGCGTTCAGGGCATGTCGCCCGGGCATCCCGAAGGACACGTTGGAGGCGCCGCACGTCATGTTGAGACCGTACTCATCGCGGATCCGGCGCATGGTCTCCATCGTCGCGAGTCCGGTGGCGGTGTCCGCACCGATCGGCATGGCCAGTGGGTCGATCACGATGTCGGCCAACGCGATGCCGTACTCCTGGGTCGCGACGCGGACGATCTTGCCGACGAGCTCCATCCGCTTCTCCGGCTCCATCGGGATCTCGTCCTCGTCGTTGGGCAGGGCGATGACCGCGGCGTCGTACTTCTTGACGAGGGGAAGGATCTGTTCCATCCGCTCGTCCTCAGCGGTGATCGAGTTGACCAGGGCGCGACCGCGGTAGGCCGACAGCCCGGCTTCTAGCGCCTCGACGACCGAAGAGTCGATGCAGATCGGCAGATCGGTCAGGTCCTGGATCATGGTGACGGCCTTGGCCAGCAGTTCAGCCTCGTCGGTCAGCGGGACACCCATGTTGACGTCGAGTACGTCGGCGCCGCCTTCGACCTGGGCGCGCACGTCGCGTTCGATGGCCGACAGGTCGCCCGCGCGCAACTGCTCCTGGAAGATCCGGCGACCGGTCGGGTTGATCCGCTCACCGATCAGACAGAAGGGGCGACCGTGGCCGATCACGACCTCCCGCGTCGCGGACCGGATGACGGTTTCTTGCAACTGGACCACTGCACTCCTCAAGGTCGCTTCGCTCTTTCGCGGACGTCATACGAAGTGGTCGCTATCGCGACCAACACGTATGACGTCCCGGGGTTTTTTTGGGGGGGGTCAGGCCGGGATCAGGGAACGGCGCTGGTTGAGCAGGTCTTTCGCCCGGCGTACGCACGTGGAGGCGTCGGCGGCGTACCCGTCGGCACCCACCGCGTCGGCGTACTCCTGGGTGACCGGGGCGCCGCCGACCATCACGATCACCGTGTCGCGCAGTCCGGCCTTCTCGAGGGCGTTGATATTGGCCTTGAACATCGGCATCGTCGTGGTGAGGAAGGCCGAGAAGCCCACGATGTCGGGGTGATGCTCCTCGATCGCGGCCACGAACTTCTCGGGCGGCACCTGCACCCCGAGGTCGATGACTTCGAATCCGGCTCCCTCCAACATAATGTTGACGAGGTTCTT
>JAKFXV010000013.1 GCA_021731205.1 Nocardioides sp.
GGACTCGGCGGCCTCGATCGCATTCTCCTGCGAGACCGTCAGGTCTGGTGCTGGCGGCTCCTGCGGTTCCTCATCCGTCGTCTCCGGCTCATCCGACTCGTCGACCGCGGCGACCGGGTCGCCCTCATCTGCAGGTCCCTCGCCGCCGCTGGCAGCCCCGATCGCGATCATTACACCCACGATGCCCGCTGCCCACCACCGCTTCTTCTTAAACCACGGACGCGACGCTTTGGCGTACGCCTTCGCAGCCTTCGCCTCGGCCCTGGCGTTCCGCGGCTGCTCAGGTTCGAGCTGGGGTTCTGGGGGTGGCGGGGACTCCGACATGACTTGCTCCTCCCGAGCGGTTTATGTTCGGAGTATGGCACCGCTCGCCGCTGGTGCATATGGTCCTACGAGAACAGGGTTTAGAGTCGCGATCATGGGCATCACGGACCGCGTTTTCGGTGTTATGCAGTTCGTCACTGGGCTCGCGATTGGCCTGATGATTCTGTGCGTAATCCTCTTTGCTGTAGGCATCGGGGGCATCCTGCTGGGCTAGGACTCCCGTCCGGTCACCAGGAATCCTCAGCGACCCGGGCGCCGGCGACCTGAACGGATCCTGCAGTGATGATCAGACTGAGCGCGGCTACCCTCGCCAGCCATCGCAAGGGCACTCTCATTGCGCGCACCGCTGGATGGACACCGCGGCGTAAGCACCGAACTCGAAGGGCATAACAGTGATCGTCCCCAGCGCTGATCCTTCGGTGCTGCTCACAACGTATTCCGTGACGCGGACCTCGCTAGCCAGTTCGTCTCCGTCGGCGGGAATCGTCACCACTCGGCCGGCGTCAAGTGAAAGTTCGCCCAACGACTCTGATGGAAAAAGCGCCTGCGACCCGAGCGCGCGCTGCGCGGCCTCGTCGGGCGAGGTAGCCCAACCGTTCTCCTTCACTTCCTCGGCGTCTGCGGGCGGGATGATGAAAACATCGCCAACAGAGGCCCGTCCAGACTTACATCCCTCGAGCAACTTCGCCGGCGCGGTCAGGCCTTCGCCATCCGCCGCACCGCCACTGCCCACGGCACCAGACTGAGCTGCGAGCAAGCCTGCGACTGCGGCAACCGCCGCAAGCGCACCGACTAGGCGCGCACGTGAAGTTCTCATATTTCCTCCGAGTTGGTGGACTGACTATCCCAGGTTTCCCTGAGTGCGGCGACGGTAGGACGTCCAACAGCGCCCGCCGGTTCCCCCCTCCTCAACACTCTCGAGTCGACGCGCCCCGATATCCCGAACGAGTTGGGTCAGCGGCTTCCCCAGATTCCCCGGTCGGCAGCCTTCGCGCTGCGCTGGGCTTTCCGATAGGGCTTAACACGGTTGAACCCATCCCCCACGACCAGCACCACGGCTCCCCATGCGGATCTGCTGCTTCCCGATGTCTCGGGTCGGAATGTGTGCATATGTGCACACATGAGGCGGGTTCAACCGAGTTGAAACATGTTCAACGGGGTTGGGAACTGGCCTCTGACCTGCGGTTTTACCTGTTTGGCCTGGTCATCGCGGACCCGTGAATCAGGTTCGAATCCTGCCGGGGGTACCCACCCGCCGAGGCGTCACTTGTTTCCGCCGACCCGTCACTTCCTGTCGCTGGCATTCCCCAACACCTGACGCCTCGCGTCGTGTTTGTGACGTGTCGACGGGATTTGGTGACGCCTCGACGCGTGTTTGTGACGCCTCGACGCGTGTTGGTGACGCCTCGGCGAGGGTTGGGGGGTTAGGCGCAGGACTCCAGGGTGCCGTCGTCGCGAGCACGGTCACCGAGGCGGCGAGCCAGTTCGACGTACGGCAACACGACGCTGGCGCCGTTGATGTTGCCGATGCCGCCCAGCACGATGCAGTTGGTGATCCGCGCCGGATCGACCTGCGCCATGGCGTGGGCAAGCGCGAACAGTTCGGCCGGGGGAACGTCGGTCTTGGTGTTCTTCATCACCGACAGCACGCCCCCCTCGATGAAGCCCCGCTGCTTCGCGCGCCTGGCCACGGCAGCGTGGATGCCGCGCAGCGTGCGCTGCTGGTTGGCGGACCGATCGAAGTCACCGCGCAGCAACGCCTTGCGAGAGCGGGAGAAGACCAACGCGTCATACGGACCGAGCCGGATGTTGCCCTTCTTGAAGCCCTTGGGCTTGAGATAGGTGTCGCTGAAGGCCACCGGGTTGTCGACTCGGATCGGCCCGATGTAGCCCATCATCCGCTTGAAGGCCTCGAAGCGGGTGACGAAGACGTAGTCCGGCTGGATCCCGATCAGGTTGCCGACCGTTTCGCCGAGCAACTGGGGCCCGCCGTAGTACAGCGCGGCATTGATCCGCTCGGAGCCCACCCCGGGGATGGGGACATAGGAGTCCCGCGGGATGCCGATCGCGCTTGCCGCTCCCGTCCGCGTGTTGATGCCGATCAGCTGCAACGCATCTGCTCGAGTGCGGAACATGTCCTCGCCCGGGCGGGCGTCCGACCCCACACCGAGGATCCAGACCATCTTCGACCCCGCGTCCACCGTCGAGGCCCGTTCGAGCTTCACCAGCACGAAATCGGTTGGTTTGACGGCAGAGTCCGGGACGGTGAACCCGACCAGGGACAGCACCATGGCCAAGACGCCCCACTTGAGGAGGCGGTGCAGTCGTGTGCTCACAGCACGGGTCCTTTCGCGAGGTAGTAGCCGACGATCTGCCAACCAGTGCCCGAGTCGACCAGGATGAGGCGCCCCGTGACCCGTACGGCGCTGGGCCCGGCGTCACCGTCGGTGCCGAACTCGAGGGTGAACCGCGCGGTCACGCCAGCCGGTTCGCCCTTCGGTGCGAGCACATCCACCACAACCTCCCGGCTGATGGGAGTCACCGTGTCGATGCCGACGCCGATGTCGGCGTTGGTCGCCAGCGTCAGATCCAACTGCTCCAGTCGCCGATTCGCCCGCTTGGTGAATCCCGGGGCGGGGAAGCTCCACTCGGTTCGCGGGTAGTCGCCGCTGAGGAAGGCCCAGTCGGTGTAGGCCTCGACGAGGCCCGTCGCTTGCTCGACCAGCGCGGCTTGGTCGGCCTCGCCGAGCTCACCCGTCACCGAGCCCAACGATGCCTCGGTGACCAGACCCGGGCTTTCGGCCGGCCCACCGGTCCCGTTCGGCCCCTCCTCCCCTTCCGGATCACCGCTACACGCCGTGAGCACCAAAGCAGCGGAAACCAGGAGCGCCACGCAGAAACTGCTGCGTTGCCGCCGTCGGGGGGGGAAAGTCATCCGGGCACGCACTTCCTAGGTCTGAGTCACGAGACAGCTGAGTGGGGCATCAGTGTGGAACACCCTGGTCCACGTCACCACCCTAAGCCTGCAATTGCGCCGATGTGGGACTAGCCTTGATTCCTGGGTGCGCCGACCCGGTGCGCCCACGCGGGCAATCGAATAACCCCGTTCGCGCACACCCGGAAGAGGCGAAGCAAGCCGTGCCACAACCGCCAGGAGCCGACGCACCTGAAGTGGATCCCGACATCACCGAAGCCAGCGCCTCGGGCACCAATGGGGCCGAGGTAGAACCTTCGGACGATTTCGGGGCCAACGAGTGGCTGGTGGATGAGATGTACGAGCAGTACGTCCAGGATCCAGCGAGCGTCGACCCCGCCTGGGTGCGCTACTTCGTCGATCACCCGGCCAATGGCGCCGCCCCGGTCGCGGCGCCGCCCGTCCCGAGTGTCGCGGCGACGCCAGCGCCTGCGCCGGTGGCCAAGCCCCGTCCCGAAGCCAAGGCGGCCGAGCCCGCCCAGGGTACGACGAGCCCGGTGCCGAAGGACCCGCCGCGCGCCACCATCATCGAGGTGCACGACGAGCCGACCTACTCGGTCCTGCGTGGGGCCTCCGCGCGCACTGTGCAGAACATGGACGCCTCCCTCAGCGTGCCGACCGCCACCTCGGTCCGTTCGGTGCCGGTGAAACTGCTGTGGGACAACCGCACCGTGATCAACAACCACCTCGCCCGGGCACGCGGCGGCAAGGTGTCGTTCACCCACGTGATCGGCTTCGCGCTCGTCAAGGCGCTCAAGGCCATGCCGGAGCTCAATGTCGGGTACGACGTCATCGACGGCAAGCCCACGTTGATCAAGCCGGCGCACATCAACCTCGGTTTGGCCATCGACATGCCCAAGCCCGACGGCACGCGCCAACTCCTGGTGCCGTCCATCAAGGCCACCGAGTCGATGGACTTCGCGGCCTTCTGGACGGCGTACGAAGAGATCGTGGTGAAGGCGCGCAACAACGCCCTGACCGTCCCGGACTTCCAAGGCACCACGGTGACCCTGACCAACCCCGGCACGATCGGCACCAACCACTCGGTGCCTCGCCTGATGAAGGGTCAGGGCGCGATCATCGGCGTCGGCGCGATGGAGTACCCGCCCGAGTGGCAAGGCGCTTCCGAGGAGACCCTGACCCGCAACGCGATCAGCAAGGTGATGACACTCACCTCGACCTACGACCACCGGGTCATCCAAGGAGCGCAGTCCGGTGAGTTCCTGCGCCAGGTCCACCAGCTGCTGCTGGGTGGCAGTGAGTTCTACGACGAGATCTTCCGGTCGCTGCGGATCCCCTACCAGCCGATCCACTGGGCCAGCGACATCGCGACCTCGCACGACGACGAGATCTCCAAGCAGGCTCGGATCCTCGAGTTGATCCACGCCTACCGAGTGCGTGGTCACGTGATGGCGGATACGGATCCGCTGGAGTATCGCCAGCGCAGCCACCCCGACCTCGAGGTGGAGACCCACGGGCTGACCCTGTGGGATCTCGACCGCGAGTTCGCCACCGGATCCTTCGGCGGCGAGCGCCGGTTCATGAAGATGCGCAACATCCTCGGCATCCTGCGCGACTCCTACTGCCGCACGGTCGGCATCGAGTACATGCACATCATGGATCCCGAGCAGCGTCGATGGATCCAGGAGCGGGTCGAGCAGCCGCATGTGAAACCGCCTCGGGGCGAGCAGTTGCGGATCCTGCAGAAGCTCAACCAGGCCGAGGCCTTCGAGACGTTCCTGCAGACCAAGTTCGTGGGCCAGAAGCGCTTCTCCCTCGAAGGCGGCGAGACCACGATCCCGGTGCTCGACGAGTTGTGCGAGGCGGCGGCCAACGCCGCGCTCGACGAGGTGTGCATCGGGATGGCGCACCGGGGGCGGCTCAATGTGCTCGCCAACATCGTGGGAAAGAAGTACTCCCAGATCTTCCGCGAGTTCGAGGGCAACATCGACCCACGGACGGTTCAGGGCTCGGGAGACGTGAAGTACCACCTCGGCGCGGAGGGTGAGTTCACCTCCGGCACCGGCGCCACCATCAAGGTCTCGGTGGCCGCGAACCCGTCGCACCTCGAGGCGGTCAACCCCGTTCTCGAAGGCATCGCCCGCGCCAAGCAGGACGTGCTGGACCGGGGCGAGGAGTTCCCGGTGCTGCCGTTGCTGGTGCATGGCGATGCTGCCTTCGCGGGCCAGGGGGTCGTCGCTGAGACGCTGAATCTCTCCCAGCTGCGCGGCTACCGGACCGGCGGCACCATCCACCTGGTCGTCAACAACCAGGTCGGCTTCACGACCTCTCCCGGAGCGTCGCGGTCCTCGTTGTACTGCACGGACGTTGCCCGGATGGTCCAGGCGCCCATCTTCCATGTCAACGGAGACGACCCAGAGGCGTGCATCCGGGTCGCGCGGCTGGCCTTCGAATACCGCCAGGCGTTCAAGAAGGACGTCGTGATCGACCTGGTCTGCTACCGCCGGCGCGGTCACAACGAGGGTGACGATCCGTCGTACACCCAGCCGCTGATGTATGACCTGATCGAGCAGAAGCGTTCGATCCGCAAGCTCTACACCGAATCACTGATCGGTCGAGGCGACATCACCATCGAGGAGGCCGAGCAGGCGCTGCGGGACTACCAGCAGTCACTCGAACGGGTCTTCACCGAGGTGCGTGAGGCGGACTCGGCACCGACCTCGTGGACGACCGTGCCGAGCTATCCCGAGAAGCAGGCCAGCGAAGCGAGCACGGCGATCACTCCGGAGGTGCTCAAGCGCATCTCCGATGCCTACATCACCCCGCCGTCCGGCTTCACCGTGCATCCGAAGGTGATGCCTCAGCTGCAGCGGCGCGCGGCAGCCATCACCGCCGGCCCCATCGATTGGGGCACCGGCGAGATCTTGGCGTTCGGGTCGCTGCTGATGGAGGGCCGCCCGGTCCGACTTGCGGGCCAGGACTCACGCCGCGGGACCTTCGTGCAGCGCTTCGCCACGATCATCGATCGCACCAACGCAGACGAGTGGACGCCGCTCGCCACCCTGAGCGAGGACCAGGCGAAGTTCTACGTCTACGACTCGCTGCTCAGCGAGTACGCCGCGCTCGGGTTCGAGTACGGCTACTCCGTCGCCCGCCCAGACGCGCTGGTGCTGTGGGAGGCCCAGTTCGGCGACTTCGTGAACGGCGCCCAGACGATCATCGACGAGTTCATCACCTCGGGTGAGACGAAGTGGCGCCAGCAGTCCGGCGTCGTACTCCTGCTGCCGCATGGCTACGAGGGACAAGGACCTGATCACTCGTCGGCCCGCATCGAACGCTTCATGACGCTGTGCGCCGACGATGCCTTCGTGGTGGCCCAACCGTCCTCCCCGGCGTCGTACTTCCACCTGCTGCGGCGACATTCCCTGGGTGAGGAGCACCGGCCGTTGATCGTGTTCACACCCAAGTCGATGCTCAAGCGCAAAGAGGCCGCATCGAGCCCGGAGGACTTCACCGGGGGCTCGTTCACCCCGATCATCGCGGACCTGACCGCTGATCCGGCCACGGTCGAAACCCTGCTGCTGTGCTCCGGGCGGGTGACCTGGGACCTGATGGTGGAGCGCGACAAGCACCCCAATGCGGGCGCGTTCGCGATCACCCGCGTCGAGCAGCTCTACCCTCGCCCGATCGACCAGCTCCGAGCCGAGGTGGCACGTTTTCCCAACCTCAAGCAGGTCCGCTGGGTCCAAGACGAACCCGCCAACATGGGACCACTGCCCCACTACGCACTCAACGTGTGGCCCGCGCTCGGCGTCGGCGTCGAGCCGATCTGTCGCCTCGCTTCGTCGTCTCCGTCCGTCGGGACCCTCAAGCGCCACACCGAGGAGCAGCGCAACCTGCTCGACCGAGCGTTCGCCTAGGCGCCTCGTGTACTTCACCGACCGGGGCATCGAAGAGCTCGTGGCGCGACGCGGCGACGAGGAAGTCAGCCTTGCGTGGCTTGCCGACCGCCTACAGGAGTTCACCGATCTGCACCCCGAGTTCGAGATCGCGGTGGAGCGGCTCGCGACGTGGCTGGCCCGCGAGGACGAACCCGACGACTAGCGAAGTGGCTGCTTCGGGCTAGCGCGGGCGGATGGTCACATCGTCGACGGCCGCGTCCGGAGCCAGGTCGATGACGTCGACCACGGCTGCCGCGACGGTTCCCGGTTGGATCCAGCGAGTCGGGTCGTACGGCGCGCCTTCGTAGGCATGCAGCGCCTGCTGCATCGGCGTCGCGGTGCGTCCGGGGTAGACGCTGGTCACCCGAACACCCCCGGCCCGCTCCTCGGCCCGCAACGAGTCGGCCAAGGCCTTGAGGCCGAACTTCGACGAGCTGTACGGCGACCAGCCCGGACCCGAGCTCAGTCCGGCTCCCGAGTTGATGAAGATCACCGTGCCGGTGGCCCTGCGCAAAGCCGGCAGGCAGGCGGCCGTCAGCAGAGCCGGAGCGATCAGGTTGACCGACAAGACGTGCTGCCACAGCGCCGCGGTCGCATCTGCAAGGGGCGCCATCTCTCCCACCCCCGCCGAGTGCACCAGCGAGTCGAGTCGCTCCGGGAGCGCGAACCCGCCGATTGCCGCGGACAACCCCTCCGGGTCGGCCAGGTCGGCGACGCAGACGGCAGATCCGGGCCAGCGTTCGACCAACTCTGTGCCGCGCGCGACCGATCGTGCGAGCAGCACGAGCGAGTCGCCACGGTTCCACAACCGGTCCGCGATCTCGGCGCCGATTCCTGAGCCTGCGCCCGTGATCAGGTGCGTCGTCACCGGGTGAACACGATCTTGCCGAACTGCGACCCAGTCGCCATCGCCTGGAAGCCTTCCCGGGCCTCGGTCATCGGCAGGACCCGATCGATCACCGGGCGGGCCCCGGTGGCGTCGAGCAGGGCAACCAACGACGCCAGCTCGGCCCGGGTCCCCATTGTCGAGCCGATGATCCGCAGCTGGAGGAAGAAGATCCGCGCCAACAGCGTGTCGTCCAGGTCCGCACCGGACGTGGTCCCAGAGACGACCAGTGTTCCGCCCGGCCGCAGCGAGCGGATCGAGTGCGCCCAGGTCGCCTTCCCGACGGTCTCCATCACGGCGTCGACGGCAACCGGCAATCGCTGGTTGGTCTCGTACGCCTCGTGCGCCCCCAGGTCCACCGCCCGCGCACGCTTGGCCTCGTCGCGGCTCGTCACGAGCACCCGCAGTCCCCCGGCACGCGCCAACACGATCAACGCCGTGGCGACTCCACCGCCCGCGCCCTGGATCAACACGGTGTCCCCAGCCGTGAGACCGCCCCGCACGAACAACATGCGGTACGCCGTCAGCCAGGCCGTGGGCAGGCAGGCGGCCTCTTCGAAGCTCAGGGTTGCCGGCTTGGCGACGACGTTGGCGTTCGGCACGGTGACCAGGTCCGCGAACGTCCCTTGGTGGCGCTC
>JAKFXV010000014.1 GCA_021731205.1 Nocardioides sp.
GATCGAAGCCGACTTCGTCGCCATGACCGACGCGGAGCTGCAGGCGATGACGCCGGAGCTGAAGGGCCGATATGCCGCGGGCGAGTCACTCGACGACCTGATGCCGGAGGCCTTCGCAACCGTCCGCGAGGCCGCGAAGCGGGTGCTCGGCCAGCGACATTACGACGTGCAGATCATGGGTGGCGCGGCGCTGCACCTCGGCAACATCGCCGAGATGAAGACCGGCGAGGGAAAAACCTTGGTCGCCACGCTGGCGACGTACCTCAACGCGCTCCCAGGCAAGGGCGTGCACGTCGTGACCGTCAACGACTACCTCGCGAAGTACCACGCCGACTGGATGGGGAGGATCTACCACTTCCTCGGGATGACCACGGGCGTGATCTTGCCGTCGATGCGGCCGGCGGAGCGCCGCGCGGCGTACGCCTGCGACATCACCTACGGCACCAACAATGAGTTGGGCTTCGACTATCTGCGCGACAACATGGCCTCTTCGATCGCCGACTGCGTGCAACGCGGTCACAACTTCGCGATCGTCGACGAGGTCGACTCGATCCTCATCGACGAGGCCCGAACGCCGCTGATCATCAGTGGTCCGACCCAAGACGAGGTCCGCTGGTACGCCGAGTTCGCCGACATCGCGAAGGGCCTGGTGCGCGACGTCGACTACGAGGTGGATGAGAAGAAGCGCACCATCTCGGTGTTGGAACCGGGGATCACCAAGGTCGAGGACCATCTCGGCATCGACAACCTCTACGACTCGGTCAACACCCCGCTCATCTCGTTCATGAACAACTCCATCAAGGCCAAGGAGCTCTTCCGCAACGACAAGGAGTACGTCGTCATGGAGGGCGAGGTGCTGATCGTCGATGAGCACACCGGCCGGATGCTCGCGGGTCGTCGCTACAACGACGGGTTGCACCAGGCCATCGAGGCCAAGGAGGGCGTCCAGGTGCGCGAGGAGTTCCAGACGCTCGCGACGATCACGCTGCAGAACTACTTCCGGCTCTACGACAAGCTCTCCGGGATGACCGGTACCGCCATGACGGAGGCGTCGGAGTTCGACAAGATCTACGGTCTGGGCGTCGTTCCGATCCCGACCAACAAGCCGATGGCGCGGGTCGACCATCCGGATCTCGTCTATCGCACCGAAGAGGCGAAGTACGACGCCGTGTGCGAGGACATCGCCGAGCGGCATGCGCTGGGTCAACCGATCCTGGTCGGCACGATCTCGGTGGAGAAGTCCGAGTATCTCTCCGAGCTGCTGCGCCGACGCGGCGTGCCGCACACGGTCCTGAATGCCAAGCAGCACGCCGACGAGGCCAAGGTCGTCGCCATGGCCGGGCACCGCGGATCGGTCACGGTCGCGACCAACATGGCGGGCCGGGGCACCGACATCATGCTGGGCGGGTCGGTCGACTTCCTGGCCGACCAGGAACTGCGCAAGCTGGGGCTGGATCCGATCGAGAACGCCGACGAATACGAGACCGCCTGGCCGGCGATGGTCGAGAAGATCCAGAGCGAGGTGGCCGCCGAGCATGACGCGGTCCGCGACCTCGGGGGCCTGTATGTCATCGGCACCGAGCGCCACGAGTCCCGTCGGATCGACAATCAGTTGCGTGGTCGTTCCGGGCGCCAGGGCGACCCGGGGGAGTCCCGTTTCTATCTGTCGCTCCAAGACGAGCTGATGCGCCTGTTCAAGTCCGAATGGGTGGAGCGGGTGCTGCTCGCGCTCAAGGTGCCCGACGACGTCCCGATCGAGAACAAGTCGGTGACCAAGTCGATCGCCTCGGCGCAGGCCCAGGTGGAGGCGCAGAACTTCGAGTCCCGCAAGAACGTCTTGAAGTACGACGACGTGATGAGCCGCCAACGAGAGGTGATCTACGGCGAGCGACGCGAGGTCCTCGAGGGCGCCGATCTGGAGCAGCAGGTGCGATCGTTCATCGACGACGTCATCACCGGGTACGTCACCGCGGCCACCGCCGAGTTCGTCGACGACTGGGACCTCGACAAGTTGGCACTCGCCGTGCAGCAGCTCTACCCGACCAGCGTCGATCTCGCTGCACTGGAGCGCGAGTCCGGGCGCGAGAACCTCAGCGCGGAGATCATCGCGACCGCCCTGCGCCAAGATGCGCACGCGGCATACGACCGGCGCGAGGAGACGCTCGGTGAGGAGAACATGCGCGAGGTGGAGCGCCGGGTGCTGCTGTCGGTCCTCGACCGCAAGTGGCGTGAGCATCTCTACGAGATGGACTACCTGCGCGAAGGCATCTACCTGCGTGCCTACTCCCAGCGTGACCCGCTGGTGGAGTACCAGCGCGAGGGCTACGACATGTTCGCGGCGATGATGGACGGCATCAAGGAGGAGTCGGTCGGCTTCTTGTTCAACCTCGACGTGCAGGTCGATGAGGAGGTTGTGCACGAGCAGCCGCCAGCCGAGGCGGTCGTCACCGATCTCGCTCCCCCTGAGCACACCGATCATCCACTGATTCGGGCCAAGGGTTTGGAGCGGCCGGCCACGCCCCAGCGGCTGTCCTACTCTGCCCCCGGGGAGGACGGCGACGTCGCGGTCACCGGTGCGGTGGCTGCGCCCGACGAGTACGCCGGGGTGGGTCGTAATGCGGCCTGCCCGTGCGGGTCGGGCAAGAAGTACAAGAAGTGCCATGGCGCTCCCGGTGGCCCCACCGGGCAGTCGGCGCGGGTCAGCGGCTAGCGGGTCCGTGACGAGCGGGGTTCGCTATGCGAACTCCAACGCACTGCACTGCCACCGTCCCTCGATCACCTCGAAGCGGGCCGCGATGGCGCGCGAGCGCTCGCCGTACCGAACGTGGAAGCAGGCTTCCACGACGTGTCCTGCGACGAAGCTGATCTTCACGCCCTTGACCTGGGGTCGCGCCAACTGGTGCCGGGCTCGACCCGAGCCGAGTCCCGTCTTGGTCGTCCGACTGATCAGCATGGCCCGGCGCGCCAGGTCGTCGTAGACCCGTGGCGTGGACCACCGCACCACCTGGGCGGCCGGCCGGTCTCCCGTCGCCACCTCGGCGACGGCCTGTGCGTAGCGTCCCGCCCAGGACTCCAGTTGTCGCCGGGTTGCCGTCGCCACCGCGACGATGTCGGGCGCGGCGACCCCGGGCAAGGTCGGCGACGGGACCCGCGGTGGTGCGGTGCGTGGTTCGACCTCGAGTGCCAGCGCCCCCTGAACGCTGGCGTACGGCGCCGGGCGGCGCAGGTCGTGGACGGTCGTCATCGGGTCGTGCCTGAGCTGGCCGGGACGCGCAGGATCTGGCCCGGCTGGATCAGATCGGGATCCGGCCCGATCGTGGCCCGATTGAGGGCGTAGAGCCGTGTCCAGGTTCGGGCCACGGTGAGTTGGTCGTGGGCCGGACCGGCGCGATCAAGGAGCCGGTCCGCAATGCCCCACAGGCTGTCGCCGGCTCGGACGACGACCACCGGCCGCAGTGCCGACGGGTGTGTGCCGAGGCTGGCTCGGTCCGGCAGCGGTAGCCCGGCGATCAGGGTGCGCACTCCTGGCTCGGCTGGAACTGCGGCACTCGCCGGCGTCTGTGCCGCGACCATCGAGCCGACCAGCACGATGCCGCAGGACCGCAACAGCCAGCGGTGCATCAGCGCAGGGCAGATCCTGGAAGCCGTGATGACCCGGCCGCGTGCGGCCGAGAGCACCACGACCGAACCACCGATCCAGCACCAGCCGAGGCAGCCGGCAGCGACGGTGGCGCACCACCACACCAGCAAGGTGTCGAAGGGTTGGTCTCCCACCGTGCCGCCACGTAGGGCGCTCACCGCCGCGACCAGCGGCCCGGCAGCAAGAGCGAGTGCGGCCGCGAGCAGCGCGGTCGTGGCCAGCCAGACCAACAGACAACGGAACATTCCCCGAGATCGCGCAATCATGATTCCCCAATGCATGAGTTTGCGTGCGTTTGCTTCAGTCAAGTTCTCTTTACTTTGCGCGTCAATCGCTCCTGCACAGGTGGTGAGACGATCTGGGCATGACCTGGGACCGGCACCTGTTCTCGGTCTTCGACGACCTCGAACAACAGGCGCTCGGTCTGTACGCCGAGGAGCGCGACGCCGAGGTGTCCGATCTGGGCCGCGAGGAGTACTCCCGGGTCAGCCTGGCAAGCAGACTGATGGCCTCGGTCGATCGACCGATCAGCGTCGAGGTCCTCGGCGTCGGGGCCCTCAGCGGCACCCTCGACCGGGTGACCGGGAGCTGGTGCCTGCTTCGCTGCCACCCGCACGACTGGTTGCTGCCGTTATCGGCCGTCGTGTCGGTGGTCGGGGCGTCGGAGCGCTCGGTGCCCGAGGTGGCCTGGCCGGCCATCGGTCGCCTTGGCTGGCGCTCGGCACTGACCCGGCTCGTCGACCTGGGCCACCCTTGCGTCGTGCACCTGCGGAACGGGACTCACCACGAGCTCGTCCCGCGTCGAGCCGGCGCCGACTTCTTGGAGGCGTCGGCGATCGGCACCGATGAGGGGTCGCGGAGCGCTGCTCCCATGCTGGTGCCGTTCGCGGCCCTGGCTGCCGTGCGCAGCCTCGAGCTGCCCTGACCCGGAGTGGGCCCGGGCTTCAGCCCGTCAGGTCGCGTCTTCGTCGAACGGGGGTGGCCCGGCTTCACTGGTCGAAGGCTTGCTGGCCTTGGACTTCTTCTTGGGCTTGGCGGGCCGGGCGTCCTCGTCCTCCATCGCCTCGATGATCTGCTTGCGGACGATCGCACGTGGGTCGAGGTCGGCCAACTCCAGGTCGGAGAACTCCGGACCGAGCTCGTTGCGCAGCTCGTCGCGAGCGGAGTTGGCGAAGTTGCGCAGCGACCGCACGAAGCGGCCCGCCTGGCGGGCGAGGTCGGGCAGCTTGTCCGGACCGAACACGATCACCGCAACGAACGCGATGACCGCAAGCTCCTGCAGACCCATCCCGAACATGCGACGACCTATCCACGTCCGGCGGGGGTCAAGCCCAGCTGTCGGCCCTCGAGGCCACGCCCGAGGGCCGCCAGTGCGCCCGCGATCCGGTCGATCTCGAGCGCGGCAGGGCTGTCCGGTGCTGCCGCGACGATGGGTACGCCGGCGTCGCCGCCCTCCCGGAGCTCCGGGGCGAGCGGCACCTCGCCGAGCAGAGGTACGGCGTACCCGAAGCGCTCGCCGAGAGTGTCGGCGACCCGACGGCCACCGCCGCTGCCGAACACGTCGAGCCGGTGTTCGGGTCCGCAGTGCGGGCAGGCGAGATAGCTCATGTTCTCGATCACGCCGACCACCCGCTGATGCAGCATCGACGCCATCGTCCCGGCGCGCTCGGCCACCTCGGCCGCTGCTGCCTGCGGAGTGGTGACGACGACGACCTCGGCGTTCGGCAGATGCTGTCCCAAAGACATCGGGATGTCGCCGGTGCCGGGCGGCAGGTCGACGAGCAGCACGTCGAGGTCACCCCAGTAGACGTCGGCGAGCATCTGCACGAGTGCCCGGTCGAGCATCGGGCCGCGCCAGGCGACGACCTGGTCGCGGCGCGGCTTGAGCATCCCGATCGAGATCACCGAGACGCCAGACGGCGTCGGCACCGGCATGATCATGGATTCGACCTGGGTCGGCCGCTCGTCCGCGAGGCCGAGCATGGCCGGCACCGAGTGGCCGTAGATGTCGGCGTCGACCAGACCGACGCGACGGCCTCGACGGGCCAGGGCCAGGGCCAGGTTGACGGTGAGCGTCGACTTGCCGACCCCGCCCTTGCCGCTCGCGATGGCGAACACCTTGGTGAGCGAGTCGGGGCGGGCGAAGGGGATCTCCTTCGCGGCGACGCCACCGCGCAACTGCTGTTGCAGTCCGGCCCGCTGCTCGTCGCTCATCACCCCGAGGGTGAGATCGACGTCGGTGACTCCGGTCACGGCCGCCACGGCGGCCGTCACCTCCCGCGTGATCGTGTCGCGCATCGGGCATCCGACGACGGTCAGCAACACCGTGAGCGCCACCGCGCCGTCGGGCCCCACGTCCACCCGCTCGACCATTCCGAGCTCGGTGATCGGACGCTTGATCTCCGGATCGATCACGGCTGCGAGCGCGGTCATCACCGCATCGGGGGTGGGGGTGGTCATGGTCGCCAGCCTAGTCGCGAGCCGTCAGTTCTCCGCGTCGGTCTCGGGCTCATCGGTCGGACGCGACCGCTCGTCGAGGTCCTGGAGCAGCGAGCGTAATTCGGAGCGGACGAAGTCACGGGTTGCCATGTCGCCCACTGCCATCCGCAAAGCGGCGATCTCCCGAGCGAGGTACTCCATATCGGCGTGGGCCCGGGCGTTCGCCTGACGATCCTGCTCCGCAGTCACCCGGTCCCGGATCTCCTGACGATTCTGCGCGAGCAGGATCAGCGGGGCGGCGTACGACGCCTGGAGGCTCAGCATCAGGGTCAAGAAGATGAACGGGTAGGTGTCCCAGTGCAGGTCCGCCGGGGTGAGGGCATTCCACAGCACCCAGAAGAGCACGAACAGCGTCATGTAGATCAAGAACTGTGCCGTGCCCATGAAGCGGGCGAACTGCTCGGCGAACACCCCGAACGCGTCGGAGTCGTACGCCGAACGCGCGCTCAGCAGCCGTCGACCCTCCCGGGGGGTGTCCAGGCGGCCGTGGCGCTCGGAGCGTCGTTCCGGACTCATGCTGCGCCTCCGGCCGCGCCGCGGTCGCGCCACCCCTCGGGCAGCAAGTGGTCGAGCAGGTCGTCGACGGTCACCACGCCGAGCAGACGCCCCTCGTCGTCGACGACGGGGGCGGCGGTGAGGTTGTAGGTCGCCACATGCACGGCCACGTCGAGCATCGGCGCATCGGCACGGATCGGTGCCAGCTCGGCATCGACGAAACCCGCGACCAATGCCGAGGGCGGCTCGCGCAGCAACCGCTGGATGTGAACCATGCCGAGCAGCCGGCCGGTGGGCGTCTCCAGCGGCGGACGGCAGACGTACACCTGGGCCGCCAGCGAGACCGGGATCTCCTCCCGACGGACGTGCGCCAGGGCGTCGGCCACGGTGGCGTCCGGCGGCAAGATCACCGGCTCCGGGGTCATCATGCCGCCTGCGGTCTGCTCGTCGTAGGTCAGCAGTCGGCGTACGTCGGCCGCATCGTCGGGTTCCATCAGGCTCAGCAGTCGGGCCGCAGTCTCCGGGGGCAGGTCGGCGATCAGGTCGGCCGCGTCGTCGGCCGACATCTCCTCCAAGATGTCGGCTGCGCGCTCGGGTGCGAGGTAGCTCAAGATCTCGACCTGGTCCTCGTCGGGCAGCTCTTCGAGTACGTCGGCCAACCGCTCGTCGTCGAGGGCTGCGACGACGGCCGTACGCCGTGCGGCAGGCAGATCGTGCAAGGTGCTGGCCGCATCGGCCGGACGCATCTGGTTGAGCGTCTCGAGCAGCCGAGTGGCCCCTTGGTCCGACTCGGGCCCGGTCAACCCGTCGATGTCACGCCACTCCACGACCTGGGTCTGCCCGTGCCGGCGCAGGCCGCGGCCCGGCTCGCGAACCGCGATCCTCGAGATCGTCCAGTCCCGGGTGCGGCCCTGTTCCATGCCGACGTCGTACACGACGCCGCGTAGCCCGGATTCCTTGATCACGACCGGCCGGTCGAGCATCTCGCCGATCACGAGCGTCTCGGTCGAGCGCTGTTCGAATCGGCGCATGTTGAGCAGACCCGTCGTGAAGACCTGAGCACTGTCCATGTGGGTCACGCGCGTCATCGGCACGAAGATCCGGCGCCTCCCGAACACTTCTCCCACCAGGCCGACGATTCGGGGCTGGCGAGCACCGGAGCCCAGCGCCACCACGACGTCGCGAACCTTCCCGACGTGATCACCTTGGGGGTCGAGGATCGGCAGCCCGGCCAGCCGGGCCGCGAAGACTCGCGTGGGGGTGGTGCTCACGGGAAAACGCTACCGGCTGGACCGGTCGGGACCGCGCCGGAACCGCCCTACTGATCCAAGCGCACCGTGGCGACGAGCATGGGATGGTCGGAGGTGCGCGTGATGATGCCGTTGCGCACGTCGATGAACTCCTCCACCTCCACGTCGGTGGTGGCCAGCACCCAGTCCACCGGCACCGGGCCCGGCGGCGGCTGGCACGGTTTCCCGGTGCCACCACCACTGACCGACGCGAGGTCCGTGGCCGCACTGATCCGGCAGAAGTACGACTCCCGCTCGTTCATGTCCCCAGTGATGAACACCGGCAGCTCGGTCTGCTTGCGGAGGTCGTTGACCAGCTTGATCTGGACGTTGGTCGCAGCCACCCGCCAGCGGGCCGCGTTGCCGTGGCTGTCGGCAGGGTTGTGGAAGTTGGCGACCCAGAACTCGCGCTCGGTCTTGAGGTGCTTGAGTCGCACGACCGGCATCGGACGGATCCGGCCGCCGAAGTAGGGGACGCCGATGGTGTAGGAGTCCACTGCCTTGAACATGTCGGCACGCCACGCGATGGAGTTGTCGACCCCGAGTCGACCGGCGGACAGACCCGGGTAGACCTCGAAGCCCGGCATCCGGCTGCGGAACATCGAGAGTTGTGAGCTCTGGAACTCCTGGAGCCCGACCACGTCGACCTCGTAGTTGCGCAACAAGCCGACGGTGTAGCCCATCCGGATGCCGGCGCCGGCGTACCCCTTGCGTCGGTTCTTCCCGGAGGTGTGGCTCGCGCCGAGCACGTTGTGGGTGGCGATCTCGAACTC
>JAKFXV010000012.1 GCA_021731205.1 Nocardioides sp.
ACACCTTCGCGGCAACGAGCATCTCCCAGGCCGACTACGGCCTGGAGGACCTGTGCTACGAGTTGAATCGCGCAGCGGCCGGGTTGGCCAGGATCGAGGCAGACGCGGCATCCACAGGCCTGCAGCCGCGCTACGTGGCGGGCGCGATCGGCCCGACGAACCGCAGTGCGTCGATGAGCCCCGAGGTCGACGATCCCGGTGCCCGCAACGTGTCCTTCGAAGAGCTCGTGGCGGCGTACGGCGAGCAGGCGACGGGCCTGGTCGACGGCGGCGCGGACCTCCTGCTCATCGAGACGATCTTCGACACCCTCAATGCGAAGGCCGCGATCTTCGCCTTGGAGACCTTGTTCGAGGAGCGCGGACGGCGGTGGCCGGTGATCGTGTCAGGCACCATCACCGACGCCTCGGGGCGCACCCTCTCCGGACAGGTGACCGAGGCTTTCTGGAACTCCGTGCGGCACGCCAACCCGCTCGCCATCGGCCTCAACTGTGCTCTGGGTGCCAAGGAGATCCGGCCCTACGTCGCCGAACTCAGCCGGATCGCAGACTGCTTCGTCTCCACCCACCCGAACAACGGGCTGCCGAACGCCTTCGGGGAGTACGACGACAGCCCGCAGCAGTTCGTGGACGTGATCGGCGAGTTCGCGGAGAGCGGCTTGGTCAATCTGGTCGGCGGGTGCTGCGGCACCACCCCGGAGCACATCGCGACCCTGGTCGACGCAATCCGAGGCACCGCACCCCGTGAGCTGGCAACGCCGAAGGCGGCGCTACGGCTCTCGGGCCTCGAGCCGGTGAACATCACCGAGGAGAGCCTGTTCGTCAATGTGGGGGAGCGGACCAACATCACCGGCTCCGCCCGGTTCAAGAACCTGATCAAGGCCGGCGACTTCGACGCTGCGCTGAGCGTTGCGGCCCAGCAGGTGGAGAGCGGAGCGCAGGTCATCGACGTCAACATGGACGAAGGGATGATCGACGGGGTCGCCGCGATGGACCGCTTCTTGAAGCTGGTCTCGGCCGAGCCCGACATCAGTCGAGTGCCCGTCATGGTCGACTCCTCCAAGTGGGAGGTGATCGAGACCGGGCTGCGCTGCGTGCAGGGCAAGTCGATCGTCAACTCGATCTCGCTCAAGGAGGGCGAGGAGAGCTTCATCGCCCAGGCCAGACTCTGCCGCAAGTACGGCGCCGCGGCGGTCGTGATGGCCTTCGACGAGCAGGGCCAGGCAGACACCCTCGAACGACGCAAGAGCGTTTGCTCCCGCGCCTACGACATCCTCACCGAGGTGGTCGGTTTCCCGGCCGAGGACATCATCTTCGACCCGAACGTGTTCGCCGTTGCGACCGGCATCGAGGAGCACGCCAACTACGGAGTCGACTTCATCGAGGCGACTCGATGGATCAAGCAGAACCTGCCGGGCGCCAAGGTCTCCGGGGGGATCTCCAACGTGAGCTTCTCCTTCCGGGGGAACAACCCGGTGCGCGAGGCCATCCACTCGGTCTTCCTCTACCACGCGATCCGGGCCGGACTGGACATGGCCATCGTCAACGCCGGGGCCTTGGCGGTCTACGACGAGCTTGATCCCGAGTTGCGCGAGCGCATTGAGGACGTCGTTCTCAATCGACGCGACGACGCGACCGAGCGACTGCTGGAGATCGCGCAACGGCACACGGGGAGCGCGGCGGTTGACGAGTCGGCCGAGCAGGCATGGCGGTCGCAGCCTGTAGACGCACGGATCACCCACGCCTTGGTGAAGGGTCTCGACGGATACGTCGAAGCCGACACCGAGGAGCTGCGGTTGCTGATCGCGGAGCGGGGAGGGCGTCCGATCGAGGTGATCGAGGGTCCGCTGATGGCCGGCATGAACGTCGTCGGGGACTTGTTCGGGGACGGCAGGATGTTCCTCCCACAGGTCGTGAAGTCGGCTCGGGTGATGAAGAAGGCGGTCGCCTACCTGATCCCCTTCATCGAGGAGGAGAAGCGTCTCGACCCGGCACTTGCGTCTGCGAAGGAGACCAACGGCACCATCGTGATGGCCACGGTGAAGGGTGATGTCCACGACATCGGCAAGAACATCGTGGGCGTGGTCCTGCAGTGCAACAACTACGAGGTCATCGACCTGGGCGTGATGGTGCCGGCCCAGAAGATCCTGGACGCCGCGCGTGAGGCGAACGCCGATCTCATCGGGCTCTCCGGGCTGATCACCCCGTCGCTGGACGAGATGGTCAACTTCGCCTCGGAGATGCAGCGCCAAGGGCTCAAGATCCCGTTGCTGCTGGGTGGGGCGACCACCTCGCGCGCCCATACAGCCGTCAAGGTGGACCCGAAGTACGACGGACCGGTGGTGTGGGTCAAGGATGCGTCTCGGTCGGTGCCCACGACGGCGGCGTTGCTCCACGACGTACGACGAGCGGAGTTGCTCGCCGCTGTGAAGGATGACTACGACGCCCTGCGCGAGCGGCATGCCGCAAAGCACGACCGGCCGATGCTGAGCTTGGCGCAGGCAAGGGCGAACGCGACGCCGGTCGACTGGGAGGACTACGTGCCTCCGACACCCAAGATGACCGGTGTCCAGGTCCTGACCGACTACGACCTGACCGAGCTGCGCGGCTACATCGACTGGCAACCGTTCTTCAACGCGTGGGAGATGCGGGGCAAGTTCCCCGATCTGCTGCACCACCCGGTGTCGGGCGAGGCCGCCCAACGGCTCTACGACGACGCTCAGGCGATGCTCGACCAGCTGATCGCCGAGCGGTGGGTGCGGGCGGAGGGGGTCGTCGGGATCTTCCCCGCCGACCGAGTGGGCGACGACATCGTGGTCTACGGCGACTCGGCTCGCTCCACCGAACTGCTCCGCAGCGCTCAGCTGCGCCAGCAGGGCGAACATCGGCCCGGGATCCCGAATCGCTCGCTGGCGGACTTCATCGCGCCGCGAGACAGCGGGATCCCCGACCATGTGGGCGGGTTCGCCGTCACGGCCGGGATCGGTCTCGCCGAGAAGGTGGCCGAGTTCAAGGCTGCTCTGGACGATTACAGCGCGATCATGCTGGAGGCCCTCGCCGACCGATTGGCCGAGGCCTTCGCCGAACGTCTGCACGAGCGAGTGCGCACCGATCTGTGGGGCTATGCCCCCGACGAGCGTCTGGGTGGTTCCGATCTGCTGGCTGAGCGCTACCGCGGCATCCGTCCCGCGCCGGGATACCCGGCCTGCCCTGAGCACACCGAGAAGCAGACCCTGTGGCGTCTGCTGGACGTGGCCGACCGAACGGGGATCGAGCTGACCGAGTCCATGGCGATGTGGCCCGGTGCCTCGGTCAGCGGCTGGTACTTCTCCCATCCCCAGTCGCAGTACTTCGTCGTGGGCCGGATCGGTCGCGACCAGGTGGCGGACTACGCCGAGCGCAAGGGGTGGTCGATCGAGACGGCAGAGCGCTGGCTGTCACCGAATCTCGGCTACGACCCCGATGACTGAGGGCACCGGAGGATCTCGACCTGCCTGGGAGGCAGTGTTGTGGGACCTCGACGGCACCCTGGTGGACACGGAGCCCTACTGGGTGGCCGCGGAGTATCGCTTCGCCGCCGCCCACGGTCGTCGGTGGAACGACCAGTACGCCGTGGAGCTGGTCGGTTCTGACCTGCTCGACTCCGCGCACTTCATCCGCGAACGCCTGAGCCTCGAGATCGATCCCACGGTGATCGTCGAGGCCCTGCTGGCAGACGTGCACGCTGCGTTGACCGACGAGGTGATCTGGCGCCCGGGCGCCCGGGACCACCTCTCCACCTTGAGGGCTCGTGGGGTGCGACAGGGGCTGGTGACGATGTCGTACGCCCGACTGCTGCCGCCGGTGTTGGACTCCTTGCCAGGCGACCTGTTCGAGGTGATCGTGACCGGGGATCGGGTGAGTCGGGGCAAGCCCCACCCCGATCCCTATCTGCAGGCATCGGCCGCGCTCGGCCTCGAGCCGCAGCGGTGCCTGGTGGTCGAGGACTCCGAGACCGGCGCACGGGCCGCGGAGGCGGCGGGTTGCCACGTCCTGACGATCCCGCATCTGGGTCCGGTCACGCGCAGTCCCGGCCGCACGATCGCGGACGCGCTGACCGGCCAGATTGCCATGGACCTGTTGGCTCAGGTGTCCAATGCCGCCGACACATCGACGTCGAGGTTCTCCACGTCCACGTGACCCTCGGGCAGGTCGGGCGGCGTCCCCCCGAAGGCAGGACACAGCTGCTGGTGGCTGCACCAGTCACACAGCCTGCTGGGGTTGGGTCGCCAGTCGCCAGTCTCCTGAGCGCGGCGGATGGCTTGGAAGATCGCGTTGACCTTGCGTTCGGTCGCGATCAGGTCGGCCTCGTCGGGTGAGTAGCGCAACAGCTCGCCGCTGCCGAGGTAGATCAGCTGGAGCACGGTGGGCATGACTCCACGCACCCGCCACAGGATCAGTGCGTAGAACTTCATCTGGAACAGCGCCTTGGCCTCGAAGAGCGCCCCCGGCGCGCGGCCGGTCTTGTAGTCGACGACCCGGAGCAGACCACCGGGAGCCAGGTCGATCCGGTCGACGAAGCCGCGCAACAGCAGCTTGGAGGGCAGCACGACCTCGATGTACACCTCACGTTCGGCCGGCTCCAGGCGGGTGGGGTCTTCGAGGGTGAAGTAGCGGTCGAGCACTTCGCGGCAGCTAACCAGCCACGAGTCGAACGAGGTCGCCTCGGGCGACAGCATGTCGGCCAGCATCGGTTCGGCTTCGACCAGGCGCTCCCAGGCCGGCACCAGCATGGAGCGAGCCTGCTCGTCGGTGCGCCGTTCGGGCGGTAGGTCGAAGAGATCCTCGAGGACGGAGTGGATCAGGGTGCCTCGCACCGCGTCGGGAGACGGCGGCTCCGGGAGTTTGTCGATGGTGCGGAACCGGAACAACAAGGGACATGCCATGAAATCGGCGGCACGACTCGGCGAGAGCGCCCCCACGACATCGACGCCGTCGATCGGGGTCGAGTGTGCCTCGGCCGGCGAACGCGGCGCGGGAGTCGACATGACACAGACCCTAGGTGTGGTCACCGACATCGGCCGGCAGCAATCCGCAATGTCCCGGTCCCGGGCCCCCCGGTCGGTTAGCCTCGGAGTGTGCCCGGAACCGTGCCTAGCCCGCGTGTGACCAACGCTCACGCGCACGATTCGGGGCGGCCGGGTGGGCGTCCCGCCGGGACCTTGCGGATCGGCCGAATCGCCGGCAGCGACATCCTCGTTTCGCGTTCGTGGTTCGTGGTCGCGGCCCTGATCGCGTACGTCGTGGCTCCCCAGGCCGAGCGGGTGGCACCCGGGCTCGGGCCCTGGAAATACGCCGCGGGACTACTTTTCGCCATCGTGCTCTACGGCTCGGTGCTCCTCCACGAGATCTCGCACGCGGTGATGGCGCGCCGCTACGGCTTCCCCGTGACGTCGATCACCCTGCACTTCCTGGGTGGGATGACGGCCGTCGAAGGCGAGGCTCGGCGCCCGCGCGAGGAGTTCGCGATCGCGGTCGTCGGACCGATCACCTCCCTGGTGGTCGCCGGCGTGGGGATGGGTCTGGTCTCGCTGACCGAACCCGGGCTGCTCCGCCTGGTGCTGGGCGGCGTTGCCGTATCCAACCTCCTGATCGGGCTGCTCAACCTGGTCCCAGGCCTGCCGCTGGACGGCGGCCGCGTGCTGAAGGCGGCCGTCTGGGGTGCGACGGGCAACGTCCACCGTGGCACGATGATCGCCGGCTGGTGCGGTCGGGCCCTTGCCGTGGCGGCACTGTTGTGGCCCTTCGCCATCGAGCGAGTCACCGGCGATCCGCAATCACCGCTCGACTACGTCATGGGCGCGATCATCGCCGTCTTCTTGTGGGTCGGGGCGACGGCGGCGATGGCGTCGGCCCGACTGCGCCGCCGGCTCCCCGAACTGGTCGGACGCACGCTGGCGCGCACCGCCATCGCCGTACCCGAGGCCACGCCTGTGGCCGACGCGGTGCAGCGCGCCGCCCGGGCGGGGGTCACCAGCATCGTCACCACGACGACCACCGGCGAGCCGGTCGGCATCGTGCAGACCGCGGCCGTCGCCGCCATCCCCGACCCTCGCAGGCCGTGGGTGCCGGTGTCCGCCGTCGCGCAGCACCTAGAGACCGGACAAACCCTTCCCGCCTCCATCCAGGGGGAAGAACTGGTCATGGCGATCAGCCGACGTCCGGCGCCGGCGTACCTTTTGGTCGAAGAGGATGGCGGTATCGCCGGGGTCTTGGTGACCGAGGATGTGGATACGGCGTTCAAGGAGTCGCGACACTAGTCTCGCCTGCATGCGCGAGGTCGACCCTGCCCCTGCCGATGCCGATGCCTGGTCCGGTGTTCATCGGGGGCTGTTGCACGAGGGCGAATGGGTCAGACTGACCGACGCGAAAGGCCGCCGGCACAACGTTCTCCTCGAGGCAGGCAAACGGTTCTTCTCCAATCGTGGTCACCTCGACCACGATGAGCTGATCGGCCGTGACGAGGGCTTCACCGTTACGTCGTCGGCAGGCGGGGAGTACCTCGTGTTCCGACCGTTGCTGAGCGAGTTCGTGGTGTCGATGCCCCGCGGAGCAGCCGTGGTCTACCCGAAGGACGCGGCGCAGATCGTGGCCTTCGCCGACGTCTACCCCGGTGCCGTCGTGGTCGAGGCCGGTGCGGGATCCGGTGCACTGACCTGCTCGTTGCTGCGCGCCGTGGGACCCCACGGACGTGTCGTTTCCTTCGAACGGCGTGAGGAGTTCGCAGACGTCGCCCGGGCCAACGTGACGCGCTTCTTCGGTGGCGACCATCCCGCCTGGCAGTTGATCGTCGGTGACGTTGTCGTGGGGCTCCCCGGGGCGGAGCTGAGCGCCGACCGGGTGATCTTGGACCTGCTCGCCCCGTGGGAGTGCGTGGACGCGGCCGGCGAATCGTTGCGGCCAGGCGGGCTGCTGTGCGGCTACGTCGCGACCACGACCCAACTGAGTCGCTTCGTCGAGACGCTGCGAGTCCATGGCGGCTTCACCGAGCCGCAGTCGTGGGAGTCCCTGGCGCGCGACTGGCACGTGGAAGGGCTCGCCGTCCGCCCAGGACACAAGATGATCGGGCACACGGCCTTCTTGGTGACCGCCCGGCGGCTGGCTCCGGGTCAGCGGCCACCACTCAAGCGCCGACGCCCGGCCCCGGGCGCCTACGGGCCGGACTACACGGGCCCGCGTCCCCCTGATTTCGTGGCCGACATCACGGATTAGTCGGCTCACCCGCGACCCTCCGCGGGTAATGTCGTGATCACCGAGGAGGTGATCGACCATGGCGCACTCGACGTCGAAGGGTCCTGCCGGACCCGATCCGAGCGATCTCGTCGCGCACGTGACGCACCTTCAGGCCGAGGTCGCCGACCTGCGCCGCCGCCTGGCGGAGGCGCCGGGCGTGACCCGTTCGCTGGAGATCCGGTTGGGTGACACCCAGCGCTCCCTGGCCGCCGTCACCAACCAGAACGAGCGTCTCGCCCAGACCCTGCGGGAGGCCCGCGACCAGATCACCGCGCTGAAGGAGGAAGTCGACCGGCTGGCGCAGCCGCCGGCCGGGTTCGGCACCTTCTTGGCCCGCAACGAGGACGACACCATCGATGTCTTCACGGGGGGACGCAAGCTGCGGGTGGTCGTGAGCCCGACGGTCGATCTCGACTCGTTGCGTCGCGGCCAGGAGGTCATGCTCAACGAAGCACTCAACGTGGTCGCTGCTTTGGAGTTCGAGGAGATCGGCGAAGTGGTGCTCTACAAGGAGCTGCTGGCCGACGGCGAACGGATCTTGGTGGTCGCCAACGGGGACCAGGAGCGGGTGGTGCGCGTGGCTGAGCCGCTGCGCAGCACTGTTCTGCGACCCGGCGACTCGCTGCTGCTCGACACCCGCTCGAACTACGTCTACGAGCGCGTGCCCAAGTCCGAGGTCGAAGAGCTCGTCCTCGAAGAGGTGCCCGACATCGAGTACGCCTCCATCGGCGGCCTGGTCAACCAGATCGAGCAGATCCGCGACGCTGTCGAACTGCCCTACCTGTATCCCGAGCTCTTCGACGAGCACCAGCTCAAGCCGCCCAAGGGCGTACTGCTCTACGGTCCACCGGGGTGCGGGAAGACTCTCATCGCCAAGGCGGTCGCCAACTCGCTGGCCAAGAAGGTGGCCGAGAAGTCCGGCCACGACGGGGTCGCGGCCAAGTCGTACTTCTTGAACATCAAGGGCCCGGAGCTGCTCAACAAATACGTCGGCGAGACCGAACGGCACATCCGGCTGGTCTTCCAGCGAGCTCGGGAGAAGGCCAGCCACGGCACTCCCGTGATCGTGTTCTTCGACGAGATGGACTCGTTGTTCCGGACCCGCGGATCAGGGGTGTCCTCCGACGTGGAGAACACGATCGTGCCGCAGCTGCTCAGCGAGATCGACGGCGTCGAGGCGCTGGAGAACGTCCTGGTCATCGGCGCCTCGAACCGCGAGGACATGATCGACCCGGCGATCCTTCGTCCCGGCCGACTGGACGTGAAGATCAAGATCGAGCGGCCCGACGCGGAGTCTGCGCGCGACATCTTCACGAAGTACCTCGTGACTTCGCTGCCCTTGCACGCCGACGATGTCGCCGAGTTCGGCGGTGATCGCGACGCCTGCGTGGCCGGGATGATCCAGGCGACCG
>JAKFXV010000247.1 GCA_021731205.1 Nocardioides sp.
CCCGTGATCGACACCCCGGGTGTCGATCACGGGGGTCGACATCCGGCTCACCCCGACCGAGTTCGATCTCCTGCGTGCTCTAGCGCGAGTGCCCGGTCAGGTGGTCTCCCGGGAGGAGCTGCTGGCCGACGTGTGGGACTGGCCTGACGCCTCAGGCACCCGCACGGTGGACAGTCATGTGAAGGCGCTGCGCGCGAAGATCGGTGGCGCCCGGGTGCGCACCGCTCACGGCGTGGGCTACGCCCTGGAAGATCCGGCGTCCGGTGGTGCGCTCGAGTGAGCGAACCGACCACCGAGCCGCTCGCGTCGATCACCTCGATCAAGGTCAAGCTCGGCCTGTTGGTGGCGGTCAGCGTTGCCGTGGCGGCGATAGTCGCCACGTTGGGGGCTCGCGGCGGGGTGCCCGCCCTGCTCGGCATTCCCGTCACCATTGCGCTCGCGCTGGGCGTGACCCAGTTGCTTGCCGTGGGCATGACCTCCCCGCTGCGTGAGATGACCAAGGCCGCTCGAGCGATGGCGGCCGGTGACTACTCCGGACGCATTCAGACCGGCTCGCGTGACGAGATCGGCGACCTGGCCGCGGCCTTCAACGTGATGGCCTTCGACCTCGCGGAAGTGGACCGGGAGCGTCGCGACCTGGTGGCCAATGTCTCGCACGAGCTGCGCACCCCGCTGACGGCCCTCAGTGCCCGACTGGAGAACCTCGCCGACGGTGTGGAGGCCGTGACGCCTGCCGCGTTGGCCGAGACGGTCGATCAGTCGCGCCGACTCTCGGTCCTGGTGTCCGACCTCCTCGACCTGTCGCGGCTCGATGCCGGGCTGACCGAGCTGAACACCTCGTCGATCCAGGTCAGCGAGTTCTTGGCCTCGGTCGTGGCTGACGTTGCCGCCATGGGCCGCCTGGTCAGCGTGGAGGTAGACGTATCGAACGGGCTGAAGGTCGACGGCGATCCCGTGCGCTTGCGCCAACTGGCCACCAACCTGGTCGTCAATGCGGTGCGGCACTCACCGGATGGCGGAACGGTGAGGGTGAGCGCACGGTTACTCGAGACGCCCGAGGGAGGCCGAGGCGCCTGGGCCCTTGAAATCAGCGATCAAGGCCCGGGCATTGCCGTGGAGGACCGAGAACGTGTCTTCGAACGTTTCGGAACCCTGGCCGGACACGTCGGAGGAGGGACCGGGCTCGGCCTGGCGATCGCGCGTTGGGTGGCGACCCTCCACGGAGGGACCGTGCGGTTCGTCGATCCCCTCGAGTCCTCGGGCGACCCAGCCGGCGCGCGGGTCCGGGTGGAACTACCGCTGCGTCCGCCACCACCGTCCTTCACCGCGACGCCGGTGGTCGAACCCACGCCGTCCACCCTCGTCAGCGTCGCGGGGAAGCAACCCACCAGCAGTTTCCCCGACCTGTGGGGCAGTTTCTGGCCGCAACGCGACACGACCCCGCGACGGGACCTGCTGTTGGCCGCCGGGACCGCCGGTGTACTGGCGGCGGCGTTGATCCCCTTCCACCGCATTGGTCTGGGGCTCTGGGTCGTCGTGCTGGTCTCGGGTGGGATCGTCTTGTCTGCCTCACCGCACCGCGGCTCGCGCGAAACCCAAGCGGCAGCGGGCCTCGCGGCTCTGTTGGCAACGGTCGCGGTGGTTCGTGAGGCCGAGTGGATCGTCGTGCTGTGCCTGCTGGCGGGGGCCTTGGTGATGACCGTGAGCCTGACGCAGGCGCGCACCGTGTCCGGATTCGTGCTCTCGGCGATCTGCTGGCCATTGGCGGCCCTGCGGGGGTTGCCCTGGCTCGGCGACTCGCTCAATGCGTTGGGAGGGCGCAATCGCGTCGCTCCGCTGGTGCGCACTGCGGTGTTGTCGGTGCTGGCTGCGGGTGTCTTCGGATTGTTGTTCGCCTCCGCCGATCCGGTCCTTGCGGCGTGGGTCCGCCGGGTGCTGCCCGACTGGAGCTTTACCCGTCTGGTGTTGCGGGCATTCATCGCCGTCGCCGTCGGCGGGGCGGTGCTGGCCGCGTCATACCTTGCCCTGAACCCGCCACGGGTCACCACCGATGGCGCTGCGGCTCGCACAACTGGGCGTCGGTACGAGTGGCTGGCCCCAGTGGGGTTGGTCAACGTGGTGTTTCTCGCCTTCCTGCTCGCACAGGCGACCGTCATCTTCGGCGGGCACGACTACCTGCGACGAACCACCGGTCTGACGTACGCCGAGTACGTGCACCAGGGGTTCGGCCAGCTGACGGTCGCCACGGCGCTCACCCTCGTGGTCGTGTGGGCTGCTGCCCGTAAGGCGGACCGTGAGGACGCTGCAGAACGTCTCTGGCTGCGCGCCTCGCTCGGGCTGTTGTGTGTGTCGACGCTCGTCGTCGTGGCGTCGGCGATGTACCGGATGGCGTTGTACCAACAGGCCTATGGATACACGCGGTTGCGGTTGCTGGTCGACGTCTTCGAAGGTTGGCTGGGATTCGTCGTGCTGACCGTGCTCGTGGCGGGGGTGAGCTTGCGCGGGGCGCTCCTGCCGAGGATCGCGCTGTACAGCGGAGCGTGCGCCCTTGCGGGCTTGGCGTTGAGCAACCCAGATGCCTTCATCGCCCGAGAGAACATCGGGCGCTACCAGCAGACCGAGCGCATCGACTGGTACTACCTGGACTCGCTTTCAGCTGACGCACTGCCTGTGCTCGCGCAACTTCCCGAAGCGGATCTGCGGTGCCTGGCGCCACCCTTGGAACCAGAGGGCCGAAGCGTTTGGGGCTGGACCTGGGGCTACGAGCGGGCCCGTGGCCTGGAGATCGACGCGCCGTCGGCGATATCGGTTCGCGACTGCACGTAGGCACTTCCTACACTTGGGCCGCACCGCACCCCACAAACCGGAAGGTTGCGTCCGTATCCATGTCTGGCCCCAACAGCGAGTACGACCCGGTCCAGGTCTCCGGCCTCAGCGCCGAAGAGGTCGCAGACCTGGTCGAGCTGGCGAAGGCCGCGATCGGGGCGGCAACCGATCTGGACGAGCTCAAGGCGGCGCGACTGGCCCATGCGGGCGATCGCTCTCCGCTTGCCCTCGCTAACCGTGAGATCGGCGCCCTGCCGCCCCAGGCACGCAAGGACGCCGGCCAGCGTCTCGGGCAGGCTCGGGCACAGGTGGCGCAGGCGCTGAGCGTGCGTCAGGCGACACTCGAGATGGAGCAGGAGGAGCGAATCCTCGCCGAAGAACGCGTCGACATGACACTGCCCGTGCAGCGATCGTCGTACGGATCCAGGCACCCGGTCACGACCGGCTCGGAGCTCATCGCGGACGTGTTCATCGCTATGGGCTGGGAGGTGGCCGAAGGCCCGGTGGTCGAGGCCGAGTGGCTCAACTTCGACGCGCTCAACCTAGGTCCGGATCATCCGGCACGCACGATGCAGGACACGTTCTGGGTCGATCCGGTGGAGCACGCGATCGTCCTCCGCACGCACACGTCGCCGGTCCAGGCGCGCACCATGCTCACCCGGACCCCGCCGATCTACGTCGTCTGCCCGGGGCGGGTCTTCCGCACCGACGAGTACGACGCCACCCACTCGCCGATGTTCCATCAGGTGGAAGGTCTGGTCGTCGACCGGGGGATCACGATGGCACACCTGAAGGGATCTCTGGATCACTTCGCGACGGCGATGTTCGGTGCGGGTATCGACACCCGGTTCCGGCCGTCGTACTTCCCGTTCACCGAGCCCAGCGCCGAGGTGGACCTGCGCTGCTTCGTGTGTCGGGGGGAGGAGCCGGCCGTGGCGACGTGCCGGACCTGTCGTGGCGAAGGCTGGATCGAGTGGGGCGGCTGCGGTGTCGTCAATCCGCGAGTGCTCGTCGCCTGTGGGGTCGACCCCGAGATCTACACCGGATTCGCGTTCGGCATGGGAATCGATCGCACCTTGATGTTCCGGCACGGCATCGCCGACCTGCGCGACCTCTTCGACGGTGACATTCGATTCTCCGCCGCTTTCGGAAGTGAGCTCTGATGCGCGTTCCGCTGTCCTGGCTGCGGGAGTACGTCGAGCTTCCGGACGCGATCAGCGCCGAGCAGTTGGCAGCCGAACTCACCGCCCTGGGCCTCAAGCTCGAGGCGCTCGAACACGTCGGTTCGGACATGCGAGGCCCGCTGGTCGTGGGTCGAGTGCTGACGGTGCAGCCCGAGGCGCAATCCAATGGCAAGACAATCAACTGGTGCACCGTCGACGTGGCCGACGCCAATGGCAGCGGTGAGCCGCAGGGCATCGTGTGCGGTGCCCACAACTTCGCACCCGGTGACCTGGTGGTGGTGGTTCTGCCGGGTGGGGCCCTCCCCGGACCGGTCGAGATCTCCGAGCGCAAGACCTATGGGCACGTCTCCGCGGGCATGATCTGCTCGGCACGGGAGCTCGGGCTGGGCGACGACCACACTGGGATCATCGTGCTCCCCCCGGATTCAGCGGCCCCCGGCGACGACGCTTTCGCACTGTTGGGGTTGCGCGACGTGGTCATCGAGTTCGAGATCAACCCCGACCGGGCCTACGCGCTGTCGTTGCGCGGCGTGGCCCGCGAGGCCAGCCTCGCCGCCGCCCGCCGGGGTCTGGTTGCGGCGTTCACCGATCCTGCGGCCCGGGCCACCCCGACTCCCAACGACGCCGGATATCCCGTCGCGGTCGAGGACAGCGCCTCGTGTCCGGTGTTCGTGACGCGCGGCGTGAGTGGGTTCGACGCTGGGGCGCCGACCCCACCCTGGCTGGCGCGCCGGATCCAGCTCGCGGGGATGCGGCCGATCTCGCTGGCCGTCGACATCACCAACTACGTCATGCTGGAGCTCGGTCAGCCGATTCACGGGTACGACGCCGACACGCTGCTGGGACCGCTTCGCGTCCGCCGGGCAGCTGCAGGTGAACGCCTCACGACCCTCGACGGTGTCGAGCGTGACCTCGGCCCGGACGACCTGCTCATCGCCGACGACTCGGGGCCGATCGGTCTGGCCGGTGTCATGGGCGGGGCCACGACGGAGCTCAGCGCCACCACGACCCGCATCGTGATCGAGGCAGCCCACTTCGATCCGGCGACGATCTTCCGTGGTCAGCGCAGGCACAAGCTTCCGTCGGAGGCATCTCGGCGGTTCGAGCGGGGAGTCGACCCGACCATTCCCGAGGCAGCGGCAGACCGGGTGGCCGAACTGCTGGTGCGCTACGGCGGCGGCACGGTCGAGCCGGGCGTGACCAAGGTCGGCGCCGCGGCTGGTCGTCGTACGGTCTCGATGGCAGCCGACCTGCCCGGACGAGTCACCGGGATGGAGATCTCCGTGGCCACGACGCTGGCGAACCTGCGGGCGGTCGGCTGCGAGGTGGAGGCTGCCGGGTCCGCGCTGTCGGTGACGGTGCCACCGTGGCGTCCCGATATCGACGCACCCTTCGACCTCGTGGAGGAGGTCGCCCGCATCGTCGGCTACGAGCAGGTGCCCTCGGTGCTTCCGCCTGCGCCCCCGGGGAACGGGTTGAGCCGTTCGGGTCGGCTTCGTCGCCGGGTCGGTCGGACCCTCGCCGCCGAAGGCTTGGTCGAGGTGATCAGCTTCCCGTTTATCGGTTCGGCCGCGCTCGACGCCCTCGGCTTGCCCGACGACGACTCCCGCAGGGCACTGGTGCGACTTGCCAACCCGCTGTCCAGCGAAGAACCCGCCTTGACATCGACCTTGTTGCCCGGACTGCTACGTGCCGCAGCACGCAACCTCGGGAGGGGCGCATCAGGTGTGGCCCTGTTCGAGTCGGCCACCGTGACGCTTCCCCGAGGATCCGGCGCCGCGCCCATCTATGGCGTCGACCGCAGACCCACGGCCACGGAGTTGGCGGCGCTCGATGCGGCCCTGCCGGACCAACCGGAGCATCTGGGTGTCGTGGTCGCGGGGGAGCGTGAGCGTTCGGGATGGTGGGGGCCTGGACGGACCGGCGACTGGACCGACGTCCTGGCCGCGATCCAGGCGGTCGCGCGAGCACTCGGCGTGGACATCCGCGCTCACGGGGCACAGCGCGCGCCCTGGCATCCCGGACGCTGTGCCGAGCTCAGGGCAGGGGATCGGGTCATCGGCCACGCGGGTGAGCTGCACCCCGCCGTCTGCGCTGCCCATGGACTGCCCGCTCGCGCGGCTGCGGCCGAAGTGCACCTGGGGGCGTTGCTCGGACTCGCCGCGGACATCGTGCCGGGACCGACCCTCTCCGCCTTCCCTGTCGCTAAGGAGGATGTTGCACTCGTTGTCGACGAGTCCGTGGCTGCCGCCGACGTGGAGGCAGCCTTGCGCGCAGGTGCGGGGGAGTTGCTCGAGTCAATTGCCCTCTTCGACATCTACACCGGCGACCAGCTCCCCGTCGGCAAGAAGTCGCTGGCGTTCGCGCTCCGATTTCGCGCTGCCGATCGGACTCTCGCCGAGGGCGAGGCGGGCCACGCTCGCGATGCCGCGGTCGCAGCGGCCGCAGCGAGCTGTGGCGCCGTCCAACGCAGGTGAGCACCGCTCAGGCGGCGTCGCCTCTCCTGTGCGTATGATCATGCAATCTCATGTATAGTCATGCAGATGTCGACCTATTCCGTGGCCGTAGCGGGAGCATCCGGGTACGCCGGGGGTGAGATCCTGCGTCTGCTGTTGGGCCATCCCGCCGTTACGATCGGCGCGCTGACGGCCGGCACGAACGCCGGCCGCTCGCTGGGCGAACTGCAACCGCACCTGACGCCCCTGGCGGACCGGGTGCTGACGTCGATCGAGGACGGCGGAGCCGACGGGCTCGCCGGCCATGACGTCGTTTTCCTTGCTCTCCCGCACGGGCAGTCTGCCCCTATCGCACAGCGGCTCGGCGCCGACACCATCGTGATCGACTGTGGCGCGGATTTCCGCCTGGTCGATCCGGCCCAGTGGGAGCAGTTCTACGGTTCTCCCCACGCAGGAGCGTGGCCGTACGGACTCCCCGAGCTCCCGGGGCAACGAGCGAGGCTCCAGGGTGCGAGGCGGGTCGCCGTGCCTGGGTGCTACCCGACGGTCTCCACGCTGGCGTTGGCACCCGCCGTACGAGCCGGGCTGGTGCAGCCGGACCTCGTGATCGTTGCCGCAAGTGGCACCTCCGGAGCCGGGAAGTCGCTGAAGGCCAATCTGCTGGGCAGCGAAGTGATGGGCAACGTGACGGCGTACGCCGTCGGGGGAGTGCATCGGCACACTCCCGAGATCGTGCAGAACCTCGGCCAGTTCACCGAGGCGCCGGTGCGGGTGAGCTTCACGCCGCTGTTGGTGCCGATGCCGCGCGGCATTCTCGCGACCTGCTCGGCACCGCTGACGGCGACCGTGACGAGCGCCCACGTGCGGGAGGTGTACGCCGCGGCGTACGCCGACGAGCCGTTCGTGCAGCTGCTGCCCGAGGGTGCGTGGCCGCAGACCAAGTCGGTGTCCGGAGCAAACTCAGTGCAACTGCAGGTGGCGGTCGACGCGGCGGCCGGTCGGCTCGTGGTCGTCGGCGCGATCGACAACCTGACCAAGGGCACCGCGGGGGCGGCCGTGCAGTGCATGAACCTGGCGCTGGGGCTTCCCGAGGAGCTGGGCCTCCCGATCGTCGGGGTGGCTCCGTGAGCTCGGTTGGCAGTGTCTTCACCCTGCACCGGTTTCCGGAGACCCTGGCCGTGGTGCGGCTCGGCCCGGGGACGGACGTCCCCACGTGGGCCGAGTCCTCGTCGATCTTCTCGGTGACGGCCACCGCGACGGAGACCTCGTTGGTCTGCGCGGCCCGCAACGTTCCCACGAAGGCCCGGGCGCTGCGGCCGCTGACGGCGTTCGCCGTCGAAGGCCCCTTGGACTTCACGCTGACGGGGGTGCTGCACACGTTGTTGGGACCGTTGGCCGACGCCGGGATCAGTGTCTTCACGATCTCGACGTTCGACACCGATTGGATCCTCGTCCCGCAAGCCGACGCGGAGCAGACCGGGGCTGCGTGGCGTGCTGCGGGGCATCAGGTCGTGACCGCCGTGCCGTCCGGATCGAGTGCGAAGGGGGGTTCGCGGTGAGCGTGACGCATCCCTCGGGCTTCGTCGCGTCCGGGGTCGCTGCCGGGCTCAAGTCGACGGGGGCCAAGGACGTAGCCATGGTCGTCAACCAAGGTCCGCGTTTCGATTGTGCTGCGGTCTTCACGTCCAACCGCTGCCTGGCGAACCCGGTGCTCTGGAGCCGGGAGGCTGTTCGTGACGGCCAAGCGGCGGCCGTCGTGCTCAACTCCGGCGGAGCCAACTGCTACACCGGACCCGAGGGGTTCCAGACGACCCATGCCGTCGCCGAGCGGGCTGCCGAACTGCTGGGTATCGGTGCCATCGATGTCGTTGTCTGCTCTACCGGACTGATCGGCCTCGCGAACTTCAGGCCTGCCGTGCTTGCCGGGGTCGAAGCGGCACACGCGAGCCTGTCCGCGGCAGGGGGCCACGACGCGGCCAGGGCCATCATGACGACCGATACCGTGCCCAAGCAGGTGGTCGTGTCGGGTGCGGGATGGTCGATCGGCGCGATGGCCAAGGGCGCGGGGATGCTGGCCCCGGCCTTGGCCACGATGCTGGTGGTCATCACCACCGATGCGGTTGTGGAGTCGG
>JAKFXV010000248.1 GCA_021731205.1 Nocardioides sp.
GCGGGAAACATCGCCAAGCGAGCCAACGGCCGGTGGCGGGCGCGGTACCGCGACGAGGCCGGAAAGGAGCACTCGCGGCACTTCGACCGCAAGATCGACGCCCAGCAGTGGCTGGACCAGGTCACCTCCGCGGTGGTCACCGGCACGTACGCCGATCCCAAGGCCGGCCGGATCACCTTCGCGGCGTTCTTCGGGGAGTGGTCGGCCCGCCAGGTCTGGGCACCCGGCACCGTGCTCGCGATGTCACTGGCGGCGAGATCCGTGCCGTTCGCGGGGAAGCCGATGAAGCAGGTTCGCCGCTCGGAGGTCGAGACCTGGATCAAGCAGATGAACGCCGCCGGGCTTGCCCCCGGCACGATCAAGACGCGGTACGCCAATGTCCGGTCTGTGTTCCGCGCCGCGGTGAAAGACCGGGTGATCGGCTCCGACCCGACCGACGGCGTACGCCTCCCCCGCGGGCGTCGCGCGGACATGGCCATGTCGATCCCGACGCCCGAGGAGGTCGGGCAGCTCATGGCCATGGCCGACGAACGGTTCCAGCCGTTCATCGCACTCTGCGCGTTCGCTGGCCTGCGACTGGGTGAGGCGGCCGGGGTCCAGCTGGGCGATGTCGACTTCCTCCGCAAGTCGCTCAGGGTCTCCCGCCAGATCCAGCGCGTCAACGGCGGCGAGATCGACGTACGCGCGCCGAAGTACGGCTCAGAGCGCGTCGTCTACCTCGCCGACAGTCTCGTCAACGTGCTCGCCGAGCACGTCGGCGCTCACGGCACCACCGGCAAGGATCGGTGGCTCTTCGCCGGCGAGGGCGACGACCCGCCGCACCAGAACACCGTCGGCTACTGGTGGCGCAGGACGCTGCGCGACGCCGAGCTCTCCGGCATCAAGCTCCACGACCTGCGCCACTTCTACGCCTCCGGCCTCATCTCGGCCGGCTGCGACGTCGTGACCGTCCAACGCTCGCTCGGTCACGCGAAGGCGACCACGACCCTCAACACCTACGCCCACCTCTGGCCGACCGCCGAGGACCGCACGAGGAAGGCAGCGGAGTCGATCATGGCCGCGTCGCTCGGCGAGCCGGCCGCGCCCTTCGCCGAGTCGGCGGCAAGTGCAGGTGAGTGAGCCGCGAGCCGCACCCTCAGATCGCGGGTGCTACTTCGCATGATCGCTTCGTGTACGACGGTGCAGGTGGCGCGTCAAGCATCCGGCCCACGAGGGGCACCAACGTCGAGCATCCCTAGGTTGTCTGCTGCCGACTTCGAGCCCTACTATCCCAGCGCTCTGGTGAGTTCTCCGAGACTCACGGCTCCGCGCAGTCGCATCTGTCCGATGCTGGTCTCGGCGAACGTGAGGTCGCTCCGGCTGTACAACACCTGCGGTGTCACGACCACTCCCTTGACATCGATGAACTGGGACACGTCGTAGTTATCCCCGACAGGCGATCCTTTTAGGGTCGCCACTATCCCTTCCCACAAGCGGCAGGCCTTATCAATGGTGGTTGCCGCGTTGCGAACAGTCTTGTAGTCGCCGGCGTCGTACTCGCGGGTGAAGGGGATGTTCTTGCAGGAGACCAGAAGGAGAACACCGTTGCGCTCGGCCACTGCGTCGATGTCGGTGAGCCATGCGCCGCCGAGACGAAGATGACGGCGCAGTGCACGGGCTGAATCGGCGGGCCGCCACGGCGACTGGTCGATTCGTTCCTGGACTACCTCCTCGAATCTGCGCGCCGGGGCATTGACCACCTCGCCGCCTGTCTGCGCAGGGATGCGGATGTCATCGAGGAGCCGGCTGGAGGCGGCCCAGACGTCGAGCACAACGTCTTCACCAAGGCTTCGCACCACTGGACCTGTCTCGATCGGCCACAAGTCTGGCCCGAGGCCCTCCAGCACCTGTAACACCTGGTGCCCGTCCTCTGGAACCTGGCCCGGGAAACACGCCTCTAGGCCGTCGCGAATGATCGGCATGAGTTGGTCGATGGTATGGATCGCGTAGTCGCGTCGGCGCCGCAGGTAGCCCACTTTCGGAAGGCTGGATCCGAGGCTCTCGCTGATGAATGTTGCGTCGTACCAGAGGGTGTACAGCAGCGTCGCGAGGCTCGGAGTGTGCGGTCGCCACCAGTCGATTGAGGAGGCTCCTGCTGCTGACATGCTCTCTGCGAGTCCGTTGAGCGTGATCCAGTTGAGGTTGAACTGACCGAGGACTCGCACCATGTGGCCGTGGCGAAGTTGCCCTTGCCAGCCCGGGACATCGATCCAGGGGCCGAGCACGCGGCTAACCGTCATCAGGACAGAGGGCGGATCCCTACGATCGGGCGCAACTGGATTGACCTCCATCGATGGGTGCCACTGCCACTGCAAATCATCGGCTAGGCGTTGGTCGAAGATATCGATCGCCTGCTCCAGCGGTTCGTCAACGACGGGTTCTGGTAGGTCGCCATCGACAACGACGAAGTCGGTGCCCTTGCCCGCACGACGTATCCAACTATGGCACCGGCTCAACGCGACGGAGATGGCAGCCAACTGCGCGACCGGGATGAGGTCGCTGGTCTCACAGGGGTAGATGGATCGCCCCTTGACCTCGGGTTGGTTCTCCGTGGCGTTGGTCGAGAGACCGCTGAGGGTCTCCATCACCTTATGGTCGGCGTACTGGGTAGTGATCAGGTAGCCCGCGAAGAAGTCGGTTGAGATGCGGCGCGTGTACCAAAGCCACTGGACCGCCGGATACACCTGAACCAGTTCGTGCGCCTGCTCCTCGAGGGCCTCCCGTATGCGAGTCAGATAGAGGCCAGCTGAAATTGGATCGAGTTCGGTGCCGGCCAGGGGATCATTCGGCACAGCGCGGGCCAGGACCTCTTGAGGACCCGGCACCATCGGGCGTGCCGCGACGAAGGCTTCGCTGACGATCGGGACTGTGTAGTCAATCGCTTGTCGGAGGTTTTCAAGTCGGCGGGGATTGCCGGGCCTTCGGGGTTTCGTCCGCGTTGCCTTCTTGCGACGCTTGCTAACCGGCATCCACTCTCCCTCGCCAAGGTAGCCATGCTGCGGTGGCCCGTTGGGTTCGCACGTCTCCTCAGACATGCGGCCACCCGCTCAGGACGCTCGACAACACCGGAGCACGACCGTTCGGGCGCCAGCACGAGCAGCCTGCGCGACACACCCAGCGACTACCGCGCCTGTCGCCTCGGCTCGATCGCGTCAGGCCGGAGTGAGTGGTTGTCCATCTGCCACATGTGATGACACAACCGTGTACTCAAACTCCTTGCCTCCTCTCGAAGAGCCGGTCACCTGCGACTTTCGTAAGGCCCCAGCCGCAGTCAACCTCTTGAGGCGGTTGTTGGCATTCTGTGCGGACAACTTCAACTCCTCCGCGAGGGCGGTGGCCCTGAAGGTGCCCAGGGTCAGAGCTTTCTCGAACGTCTCGGCGAGGAACTTGTCGCCGACAAGCGTCAGCGCTCCGCTGTCGAGAATCGCGACCTGGGTGTCTCGACGCTCGACACACACAACAATCGAAAAGCGCGTGTCTTCGTCAAGTCCGGTCACCTTGACCGTCGCATCCGTCGCCCCGAAGTCGTGCGAGACGAGGAACCGCCCAAGGAACTCGTCGACGAAGCTCTGGTTCATCGCTTCGACGCCGCTGAAGTCGATGGTGAGGTCGAGCCCGTTGTACCCGCTGAGGATGTCGTCTAGCCGGTCGCGTCCATCCTTGCCCCGGCTTCGCGTCACCGGGTATTTGCCGAGGATCGCGCGGACCTGGAATGTGGTCGCTTCGGTCATGACTTCTCCGGTTTCATTGCTTCGATTGAAGCATAGGTCTACTCCTGTTTGGGCATACGGTGTGAGAGCCACGCCCACGTGCCGCTCGTCTGGTCCGGACGGCTGTGCGGCGTCTCGGTGTGCGTTGAAGAAGCAGATCCGGACACCCGTACCTCTCCTCGGCCTGAACGGATTTGGAAGTCGAGGCGCCCGTGTTGTCGCGTCTTCCCGATGACATCGCTCAACCCGTTGCCGCGGCCGGCGCCGATGCCACTGACACCCGCTCGCATTGCTTCTGCGATTGCTAGTTCGTCACGGGTGTGGTGTGCGTATTGAGGGTTCTGTCGAAGCGTCTCCATGACCCCGACTCCGGTGTCACAGACCGCCATCTCGAACCGAGGCGCATCCGTGGTTGTGCCGCTGTAGGTCTGGATCGCGATGAACGCGCCGGTCTCGCTCTGGCCGTGGTCGACGGCGTTGTCCATCAGTTCGCCGCAGGCCCCGATCACCGCCGCCGCACCGGTTCCCCCATGTTCGTCGTAGAAGGCGGTCACTAGAGGGCCGAGGACCCGTTCGGACAGGTCGTCGGCGGTTCGGAGACTCAGAGCGGTCACCTCCAGCAGCTTCTCGCTGAGGTCGGCCCGGCCGTCTGCGGGAACCCTTCCGGCGATGCGCGTGCGTGCGGGCATCTGGCGGAGGACATCCATGCGTTGCAGGTAGGAGCCGATGTCCTGATCGTGGGGCAGGTCCAGCGTGACCGGCATCGAGCAACCCGCCGCCCAGTGTGCTGTCGCCACGATCCCGGCGAGGTCCAGCGGACACGCGAACGTCAACCGCGTCGCGTCGATCTTCAGCGAGTCTAGGCCCGTCTCGCCGAACGACAGGAGCGCGGCTTCGGCAAGAGGCCGGTCCCCTACCAACACCATGTCCATTGCTGGAGTCTCCCAAGCACACTGGCGGTAGAGGGGTATTGACGTCGCTGGCTCACACCCGGGTTGGGAGGTCCTTGCCGTCGCCGTACGCCAGCACCGAGTGTGGGCCGCTCCCGCACACATGGCACGTCGGGTCGACGGCCGGCTTCTGGACGACGACGTGAGGATGTCCCTGCTTAACCGGCCAGTTCCGCAGGAGGCGAAATCCGGTGGCCGGACGGCCCAGGCCGCTGGCATAGAGCATGAAGTCGTTGACGGCCCAGCCGGACGACAACATGTTGAGGGTGATGACGCTTGGGGCGTTGATGCCGGGCTCGTCGACGTACCGCTGGTTGCGGCGCTGCTCGTCGGTCGCAACGGACTCTTCGGCCAGCTTGGCGAGGTTCACCAGGCCGTTGCAGCGCATGCACCCGGCGGCCGTACCGAGGGAGCGGACGACGCCGTAGATGTCGAGCACCTTGCCCGTGGTCCTGTCGAGCACGACCTTGGACCCGACCTGGAGGGCGGGGATGAGGTACTGGTAGGCGATCTGGTTGACGACGTCGCGGGCGAGCATGGTGTCGGCGGCCAGGAAGATGAAGTCGCAGCCGAGCAGGCGGCGCGCGACATGGTCGTCGGCGACGTCGCCGCGAATGGTGACGACCTGGGCCTTCGGGTTGGCGCGGCGAATGATCCGGTGTGCCAGGTCGACCTTCCAGGTGGGCCGGTTGAGGCCGAGCTTCTTGGCGGCCTTGCCGATCCAACCGTCACCGAGCGGGCCGGTGGCGTCGCGCTCGGTGGCCTCGGGGAGCCGGGAGAGGTTGGTGTCGTCGACGTAGTCGGGGTCGATGATGACGAAGTGCCCGATGCCGAGGCGGCTGAGGGCTTGGACGATGAGCATGCCGATGCCGCCGGCGCCGACGATGCCGACCGTGAGGCGCTTCATCCGGTCGTTGCCTGCGTCGCCGAAGACGAGTGCTTGGCGAGCGTGCTTCTTCGCCGAGCCGATGGAGCCGTCGTCCCGACGGCGCGTGCCGTCGGTCATCACGTCCATCGACTGCCCGACGACTACGGTGGCGTTGACCGGCGCACGAAGGCCGTCGGTGAACCAGATGTCCCCGGCGACGGCGTGCTGGGCGAGGACCAGGCCGCCGACCGGGGCGCCGTTGAGTGCGAGCAGGGTGGGGTAGCCGCGCTCGTGGGAGGCGATGTCCGGGGCGGAGAATCCGACTTCTTCGATTCCACCGTGGTTGTGCACGGCGAGGTAGATCAGGCCGGCGTTCTTGGCGCGCCGCAGCACCTTTGTGACGAACTCTCCGGTGAGGTGGCGGTAGCCGCGGGTGCCGGGGATGTAGTCGACGCCGTCGTCGGCGAGGATGACCTCGCGAACGAGGAGTCGCACCTCGCCGTTGACGGTGGTCGTGCCACACAGGAGGGCGGCGCCGTGCTCGTCGGGGGTGTTGGCGAAGAGGTGGTCATGGAGTGCCTGCCAGTCACCGTGGCGGAACCGGAGCTGCACCTCGATGCTGCTGATCATCGGGTCTCCAGCCAGTCGAGGACCTTCGCGACCTTCTGGGCTGCGGTCTGGGCGGTGAACGCGTTCCCGCGGGTTCGGCGAGACAGCTGCGTGACGGGCCGCTGAGTACTCGACCGGGGGGGCCACTGCAGCTGGGTCGGCGCGAACCCCTCTCCGAGAGGTGCCCCGTCGGTCCGGGTCAGGTCGTGACGGGCAAACATCGGGTAGATGTCACCGCCCGGGAGGTTGAAGGGCAGGTTGAAGACCAGGAATGTGCTCTCCTGGGCGTACGCCGCCCCGAGAGGGATCGCCGCGAACTCGACCCAGAGCCCGCCTTGACCGTCGGGGACCGTCGAGATGTCCAGACTGGGGTAGGCGGTCTCGAGAGTGTCGAGCGCCTCGCGCACGCCGGCCTTGAGGGTGGCCTCAGGAGTTGTCGTCACCGGGGACCGCCCAGAAGTCGTCGCGGTACTTGACGGTGATCTCGTGGTCGTCCGCGATGACCTGCTGCTCGCCGTTGGCGAGGACCTCGGAGAGGACGAAGTCCGGCTGGATCGGGACGCCGGCGGCGATGGAGGCGACCTTGAGCGAGCTGCCGGTCTGCTTGCGCTTATCGAGCTCGACGAAGGTGTCGTTGACCTCGACGCCGAAGACCACGGTGACGAACTTGTCGCCGTCCCTGAGGTCGATGACCTTGCGGTCGCGGTAGACATGCAGCTCGCCGTTGGGCTTGACCTTGGCGATGTCGTACCGCTCGGGGTCCAGGCCGGCGAGGCGCACCAGCGCACTCCCCTCCTGGTCATCGTCGCGGGTGACGTACTGCTTGTCGTTGATCGTGATCTTGAGCTTCTTGTGCGTCTCGGTCTTGGACTCCACCGGGACCCTCCTTGAGATCGACGGTGGCCGAGCTGGTCGCGGCTTCACCGTTTCAGTAGTCTCAGTGAAACCGTGGAACACATCGTTGTCAATCCCTGCTGGCACCTTTCTCGACCTTTGTCACCCTCCTGTTGCCCGGCCGACCACGCCGCTATCGGACGACGACCCCGCGTCACACCCGCCGCCGAAAGGTCGCGTCGGAGACGTGCCAGCTGGCAGCGGCGAGCAGAGAGATCCGGCCTCCGGAACAGCCCGATCGAGCCCATCTCGCTAAAATTCTTGCGGACTCTGTGCGGACTGGGAGGGGTCATACCCCGTCTGACCTGCGGAAACGCGCCGATTCACACGTTGAAGCGGAACTCCACGACGTCGCCGTCGGCCATGACGTAGTCCTTGCCCTCGATGCGGACTCGGCCGGCCTCGCGTGCCTTGAGCATCGAGCCGGCCGCCATCAGGTCGTCGTACGACACGACCTCGGCCTTGATGAAGCCGCGCTGGAAGTCGGTGTGGATGACGCCCGCGGCCTCGGGGGCGGTGGCACCCTTGCGGATCGTCCAGGCCCGAGTCTCCTTGGGGCCGGCAGTGAGGTAGGTCTGCAGACCGAGGGTGTCGAAGCCGACCCGGGCGAGGGTGTCGAGCCCCGGCTCGGACACGCCCATCTCGGCCAGCATCTCGCGCGCCTCGGCCTCGTCGTCGAGCTCCACGAGCTCGGCCTCGAGCTTCGCGTCCAAGAAGATCGCCTCGACCGGCGCGACCAGTTCTCTCATCTGCGCCTTCAGCGCCTCGTCCCCGAGCTCGTCGGCGTCGCAGTTGAAGACGAAGATGAACGGCTTGGCGGTGAGCAGGGAGAGTTCGCGGATCAGGCTGCGGTCGATCGACGTGGCGATGATCGGAGTGCCCGCCTCGAGGGCCGCGAGCGCTTCGCGTGCGGCAGCCAGCGCCGGCGCCGCCTCCTTCTTCATCCGCGACTCCTTCTCCAGCCGCGGAATCGCCTTCTCGACCGTCTGCAGATCGGCCAGGATCAACTCGGTCGAGATCGTCGAGAGGTCCGAGGCCGGGTTGACCTCTCCGTCGACGTGGGTCACGTCCTCGTCGCGAAACACGCGGGTCACCTGACAGATCGCAGCGGACTCCCGGATGTGGGACAGGAACTTGTTGCCCAGCCCCTCCCCCTCCGAGGCCCCCCGGACGATGCCAGCGATGTCGACGAACTCCACCGTAGCGGGCAGGATCCGCGCCGACCCGAAGACCTCCGCGAGCTTGGCCAGCCGCTCATCGGGTACGCCGACCACGCCGACGTTGGGCTCGATCGTTGCGAACGGGTAGTTGGCCGCCAGCACGTTGTTGCGCGTGAGCGCGTTGAACAGCGTCGACTTGCCGGCGTTGGGAAGTCCGACGATTCCGATGGTGAGGGCCACGGGCGGGGAGTCTACGGGCCGCGACCCGAGGCCGACGGCCCCAGGGACACCGGCATCGGGTCGCGGCCCGT
>JAKFXV010000155.1 GCA_021731205.1 Nocardioides sp.
CGTCCTGGTCGCGCTGGCGGGTTGGCTCGGCAGTTGGCAGTACTCCGCCTGGCAGGCCGATCGCTCCGCCCAGTCGACGGCCCTGGCGCGTGGCGACAGCGCCCAACCCGCCGTACCCCTCGCTGAGGTTTTCGGGCCCGACGACCCTTTCCCCGGCTTGGACAACGGGCGCCCGGTCGAGGTGGTCGGCGAGTGGCTGCCAGGCAGTGCGTTCTTGGTCGCCGATCGCGAGTCGCCCACCCAGCCTGCTCAGCTCGGCTACTGGGCGGTCGCCTCGGTCGCGGTCGGGGGCCCGTCTGGAGCTGCGCTGCCGGTGGTGTTGGGGTGGGTCGAGCGGCCGAGCGAAGCCCCGGATGCCATCACGGGGCCGGTACAGCTCGTGGGCTGGTTGCAGCAGCCCGAAGGCGTGCCCAGCCGACCCGACCCGGATCCGAACGATGAGGTGGTCCCCACACTTCGCATCGCGGAGGTCGTGCAACGCCTCGATCGCGACGTCTACGGCGGCTTCGTGATCGCCCGGACGCCCGATGAGCTGGCGCCTGGCCTCTCGGCCGTCGCGCCGGGGGTGGGTCGCGATGCCGACTGGTCCACCGGTGCCCGAAACCTGTTCTACGCCGGTGAGTGGTGGTTCTTCGGCGGGTTCGTCGTGTTCGCCTGGTGGCGCTATCTGCGCGACGAACTGGCCGAACAAGGTCACACGGGCGAAACCTGAGCGCAACAGGGACTTCGTAACCTCGCGGCCATGAGTTCGGTCTTCGAGGGGTACGCCGCCGACCAGCGGGCCGGCGTCACGGCGTACGACGAGATGTTCGAGGGGGCGCGGCTGCGCAAGCCGTACCGCGGGCTGAGCTCCTCGCTGCACGCCATGACTCGGGCGGAGCTGAACAACCGCACCGAGTCGTTGGCCAACAGCTACCTCGACCAGGGCGTCACCTTCGACATTGCCGGTGAGGAGCGGGCCTTCCCGCTCGACGTGTTGCCCCGAGTGATCGACCAGGACACCTGGGCCGACATCGATCGGGGCGTGCAACAGCGAGTGCGCGCGCTGGAGGCCTTCCTGGCCGACGTCTACGACAGTGGGGAGGTCTACCGCGACGGAGTCATCCCGCGCAGCGTCGTCACCACCTCGGCGCACTTCCATCGCCAGGCAGCCGGGGTCCGCCCGCCCAACGGGGTCCGGGTGCACGTCTCGGGCATCGACCTGGTCCGCGACGACCAGGGCGAGTTCCGGGTGCTCGAGGACAACGTGCGGGTTCCGTCCGGGGTCTCGTACGTGATGACCAACCGTCGCGCGATCGCCTCGGCCCTGCCGGAGCTGTTCGCCGAGCACCGGATCCGCCCCGTCGCCTCCTATCCGCAGAAGCTGCTGGCCGCATTGCTCGCCGCCGCGCCGGCCGGCGTACGCAATCCGACGGTGGTCGTGTTGACCCCCGGGGTGTTCAACGGGGCGTACTTCGAGCACTCGCTGCTGGCGCGCACGATGGGTGTCGAGCTCGTCGAGGGGCGTGACCTGGTGTGCCGGCGCGGCAGGGTGATGATGCGCACCACACATGGCCTCGAGCCGGTGCACGTCATCTATCGCCGGGTCGACGACGAGTTCCTCGACCCGGTGCACTTCCGAGCCGACTCGATGCTCGGATGCCCGGGTCTGGTCGATGCCGCGCGCGCCGGGAACGTCACGCTGGCCAACGCGATCGGCAACGGAGTGGCAGACGACAAGCTCGTCTACACCTACCTACCCGACATCATCGAGTACTACCTCGGTGAGCCGCCGATCTTGAAGAACGTCGACACCTGGCGGCTGGCCGATCCCGAGTCGCGGGCCGAGGTGCTGGACCGGCTCGACGAGTTGGTGCTCAAACCGGTGGACGGCTCGGGCGGCAAGGGCATCGTGATCGGGCCGGCGGCGACTCGACAGGAGCTGGCGGAGCTTCGGGACAGGGTGCTGGCCCACCCACGCGCCTGGATCGCGCAACCGGTGGTGCAGCTGTCCACCGTGCCGACCTTCATCGACGGCGAGGTCGGCCCGCGCCATGTCGACCTTCGGCCGTTCGCAGTCAACGACGGCCAGCGGGTCTGGGTGCTGCCCGGCGGGTTGACCCGGGTGGCGCTGGGCAAGGGTGAGCTGATCGTGAACTCCTCGCGAGGCGGCGGCTCGAAAGACACCTGGGTGTTGGCCGGCCCGCCACGGCGCGAACAGATCGCCATCGATGCCGGCTCCGGAGCCGCAGTCGCGGCCCGAGCGTCCGCGCCGCATGCCCCGCAGAGCTCGGGTCCCGCGATCAGTGAGCTCACCGCACAGCAGGAGCAACAGCAACAGCAGCAGTCACCATGCTGAGCCGGATCGCGGAGTCGATGTTCTGGATCGGACGGTATGTCGAGCGGGCCGAGGACACCGCACGGATCCTCGACGTCACCACCCAGCTGATCTTGGAGGAGGGGCGCGCCGAGGAGGAGACCACCTGTCGCACCCTGCTGTCGATCATGGGGGCAGAGCCCGAGGCCGGGGTGGCCGTCGACACGACGCTGGTCCTCGAGCGGCTGGCGTACGACGTCAACTCGCCGGTGTCGATAGCGGCAGCGCTCGCGGCCGCTCGTGAGAGCGCCCGGCGGGCTCGAGAAACCCTGTCGGTGCCGATGTGGGAGGCGCTCAACACGACGTACCGTGCGATCCCGAGCGGGCACTTCCGGGCGCTGCGGCCGCCGACCACGTTCCACTGGGTGCGCGACCGGGCGTCGCTGATCAACGGCCATGCCGACGCGACGATGACGCGCGACGAGGGTTGGCACTTCCTCGGCCTGGGCTGCTCCATCGAGCGGGCCGACATGACCGCTCGGCTGGTCGCCACCGCGTCGATGGCCACCGGCTCGGGCACCACCTGGATCACGACCCTCCGGGCGTGCGGTGCCTATGACGCCTTCCTGCGCACCTATCGCGGCGTCGAGACCGACCGCGGCGCCGCAGAGTTCCTGCTGCTGGACCGGCTGTTCCCTCGCTCGGTGGTGCACGCCCTCAATCGCGCCGACGCCTGCCTGGCCAACCTGGAGTCCGGACAGCGTGCGGGCTTCGAGAGCGACGCGCGGCGGTTGCTGGGCCGCACCCGGGCCGACCTGGAGTACCGCTCGCTCAGCGACCTGATGACCGATCTGCCCGTGGAGATGGAGAAGCTGCAACGCACTTGTGCCCGCGCCACCGAAGCCGTGACGGACCGCTTCTTCGCGGGCTCGGAGGCCACGACCTGGCGAGGGGTGCGTTCATGATCTGGAAGGAACCGCGACCATGCAGCTGAGGATCGTGCACAGCACCGTCTTCGAGTACGACGGCACGGCCACGGCGTCGTACAACCAGGCACGGATGACGCCGCGGACCTCCGCGGAGCAGATCGTCTTGCACAGTCGGCTGGAGGTGTGGCCGCCGCCATGGACCCAGACCTATCGGGACTACTTCGGGACCCAGGTGACGGCGTTCGAGGTGCTCGACCCGCACGACTCGCTCACGGTGAGCGCGACCTCGACCGTGCAGACCAACCGCCGGCGGGCCGTTGCGCCGGCCCTGTCGTGGGCCGACCTGGCCGATCCGCGCGTGGTCGACGGCAAGACGGAGTACGTCCGCGCGAGCGAGCTGGTGGCACCCCCGCCCGATCTGTTGGCGCGGGCGCAGGCGTTGGCGGCCGATGCCGACACGCCGTCGGAGGCGGCGGGTGCCCTGTGTGGGTTGGTCTACGACGAGGTCTCCTACATCACCGGCTCGACCTCGGTGATGACGCACGCTGCCGATGCGTGGGTCCAGCGAGCCGGGGTCTGTCAGGACATGGCGCACCTGGTGATCGGGGCGCTGCGCGCGATCGGCATCCCCGCGCGCTATGTCTCGGGGTATCAGCATCCGGCGACCGAGCCGGTGCCGGGGGACGTCGTACCAGGGGAGTCGCATGCGTGGGTGGAGTGGTGGGACGACGGGTGGCGTGGCTGGGACGTGGCCAACGCCGTCGAGCCGCTGGACCAGCACGTGGTGGTCGCCGCCGGCCGCGACTACACCGACGTACGCCCACTCAGCGGGATCTACACCGGCGCCGCGACCAGCGCGATGACGGTGTCGGTCAAGCTCACCTGCCTCGGATAGGGTCCGGCGGGCCTTCGGCGGGCGGGTAGGTTGGCCCGGTGCGCAAGCTGTATTCGGCCTACCGAGTCCTCGCCATGATCGTGGGTGTCTTGCTGACGATCGGGACTTTCGTGGCACTTCCGCTGAAGTATCTCGCTGCGGAGGGTTCGGGCCTGCAGCGTTTCGGCGAGGCCTTGTGGCCGCTGTGGGTGGCCCACGGCTGGATCTACATGGCGTACCTCGTCGTCGCCTTCCTGCTGGCTCGACGGGCCGGCTGGTCACCCCAGTTCACCGTGCTCATGCTGTTGGCAGGCACCGTGCCGATCTTGATCTTCGTCGTCGAGCGTCGGGTGGCCCGGGAGATCGCCGGCCATCCCGAGCTGGTTGCCTGAGCGAGCCGGGCGGGTACGGCTCGGGCTTGGGTCACATGGGAGGATCTGGGTGCGACGACCGACCGACGGTTGCGCTCACCACGACGCTGACCACGACTTGAAAGGCAGTCCATGGCCGACCTGCAGGCGACGCTGAAGACCAACCGGGGCGACATCACGATCAACCTGTTCCCCGATCACGCGCCGATGACCGTCGACAACTTCGTGGGGCTGGCCGAGGGCACCAAGGACTACGACTCCGGCAACGGTCGCAGCGGGCCCTTCTACGACGGTCTCGGGTTTCACCGCGTGATCGAGGGTTTCATGATCCAAGGTGGTTGCCCGCTCGGCACCGGCACCGGCGGCCCGGGCTACACCTTCAAGGATGAGCCGCACCCCGAGCTGGTCTTCGACAAGCCCTACCTGTTGGCGATGGCGAACGCAGGCCCCGGACCTAACAATCAGGGCACCAACGGGTCACAGTTCTTCATCACGGTCGGTGCGACCACCTGGCTGAACTTCAAGCACACGATCTTCGGCGAAGTGGCCGACCAGGCCTCGCGCGACGTGGTCGACGCGATCGGCGCAACGCCGACGGCGCGGGGGGACCGGCCGGTCGACCCCGTGGTGATCGACAGTGTCGAGATCAGCCGCGGCTGAACGGCGTACCGTCCAATGATCGAGCCGCTGGCGACTCATGACTGAGCCTCCGGCGCCCGACGCCCCCGCGTCCCAGCCGCCGGTGGGTCAGTCCTGCTACCGGCACGCGGGTCGGGAGACTTACATCCGGTGTCAACGCTGCGAGCGGCCGATCTGCCCCGACTGCATGAACGACGCGGCCGTGGGTTTCCAGTGCCCCAGTTGTGTCAGCGAGGGCGCGAAGTCCAGCCGGATGAACCGGACGACGTACGGCGGGTTGCGAACCGCCAACCCCGCCCAGACGTCCTTGGTGCTGATCGCCATCAACGTGTTCGTGTGGCTCGCCATCACTGCCACCGGTGGGAACAGCAGCCGACTGACCGATCTGTTCGCGGTCAAGCTCGGCGGCTTCTGCCGAGCCGACGTTCGGATCCCCGAGCAGGTGTGCGTGGCCAACGACCTACGGTGGAGTGAAGGGGTCGCGACCGGGGCCTACTGGCAGGTGTTGACCAGCGTGTTCACTCACGTGGACCTGCTGCACATCGCGTTCAACATGTTCGCGCTGTACCTACTGGGCCCTCAGCTCGAGTACCTCGTGGGCCGGACCCGGTTCTTGGCGCTCTACTTGCTGTCCGGCATCGGTGGCTCCGCGGCAGTGCTGTGGTTGTCGGCTCCGTTCACGCCGACGGTGGGTGCATCAGGCGCGATCTTCGGCCTGATGGCGGGACTGCTGGTCGTGATCAACAAGCAGGGGGGCAACCCGCAGCCCATCTTCATCTGGTTGCTGATCAACGTGATGATCACGTTCACGGGCAACGGGATCTCGTGGCAGGGGCACCTGGGCGGGTTCCTGGTCGGCTTGGCGATCGCCTTGATCTTGGCGTACTCCCCTCGGGAGCAGCGCCGACAGATGCAGATCGCGGGGGTCGGGGGCGTCGCCATGCTCCTGTTGCTCACCGTCGGGATGAGCGTCGCGCTCTACCCCGGCTGACCCCCGACCCGTCACCCGAACTACACCCGTGTAGTTCTCCACAGGGTTGTCCCCAGCTGTGGACCAACCACCCGCCCTTCGCCGAGGCGTCACCAAATCCCATCGAGGCGTCAGTTAATCGCGCGCGAGGGGTCACAAACACCGTTCGAGGCGTCAGTTGCTTCGAGCAAACTGACGCGTCGACGCGTGTTTGTGACGCCTCGGCGGGTTGGTTATTCCCAGCGGGTGGCGAAGGTGAAGCCGACGGCCATCAGGCCGACGCCGACGGCGAGGTTCCACTGGAGCAGGTCGTTCATCACCGGGATGCCGGACAGGTCATTGCTGAAGACGTAGTACGCGCAGATCCAGAGCAGTCCGAGCAGGAAGCACCCCAGCATGCCGACGACCACACCCCGGCCGCGGCCGAGCGGAGTGGCGGGATGGGCGGACAGGGTGAGTCCGACCAGCACCAGGCCGACCCCGATCGCGTAGTTCCACATGCCCAGGTCGGCGATGAAACCCGGGCCCCCAGGCTTCGGTGCCGGCACCTTGGTGGGGTCGACTCGAACCGCGACGTAGTAATAGGCGATCCAGGCGATCCCGAGTGCGATGAGCGTCAGCGCGACGATGAAGCGCGGACCGAACAGCGGGCCCCGCCGCGTCGGGTCGGCGAATGCCTGGCTGGCCTTGGGCTTGGACACGAGATCTCCTGAATCGGCACGGTTTGACTACGGACTAGCGTAGTCGCCATGACCGGGAGCCCGAGGATCGCAGCGCGCTGGCGCTGGGGCACCCCGCTGATCTGCGTGCTCTGCGGCGCATTGTTTCCGATCAGCGCGGCGAACAGCGACGGCGACGATCTGCGCCCGGGGCGCTACACAGATCTGGCCTCGCTGGCCAGCGCGGAGAAGCGCTCGGTGGACGAGCTGACCGCCCGCGCGGCGACGCTCAAGGAGGAGATCGACACCCTGACCGCCGGCCTCCAGGACGTCGGCGTACGACGGGCCCAGCGGCAGGTGGACGAGTTGCTGGATCCGGCCGGGCTGACCCCACGCGACGGGCCGGGCATCAATGTGACCCTGTCGGACGCCCCCGAGGCGGTGCGTGCGGTTTCGACGCAGTCGGCCAACCTCTTGGTCGTCCACCAACAAGACATCCAGGCGGTCGTGAACGCGATGTGGAAGGGCGGAGCCAGTGCGATCACGATCGAGGGCCAGCGCATCGTCAGCACCACCGGGATCCGGTGCGAGGGCAACGCCGTGCTGCTTCAGGGGGTGCCCTACTCGCAGCCCTACGACATCTCGGCCGTCGGAGATGCCGCAGGAATGATCGCCGCACTGGAGGCGGACCCCAACGTGTCGTTGTACCGCTTCCAGGCGGCCGACCCCGAGATCGCCGTCGGCTGGGAGCTCACCGTGCAGGAGCGCATCGTCGCTCCGGCGTACGACGGACTGATCGACCTGGACTACGCCGTACCGACCCGGGAGGGTGGCGCCGGCTGATCCGCATGCGCCCGACAGCCGCGAGGCTCACTCAGGGTGAGATGGACGGGCTGGGCGTCGGGGTCGGTTCGGGCTCCGGCGGCGGCTCGTAGTTCGACACCACGATCGTGACGGTCGAGTTGAGTGGCGCCGGGTCATCGGCGGGTGGGGATTGGTCGATCACAGTCCCGGCCGGCTCGGTGGTGTCCGAGCTGGTGAACACCTTCACCTGGAAGCCGGCGTCCTCCAGGCGCCGGGTCGCCTCCTCCTCGGACAGGCCCACGACCGGCGGCACGATCTCCGGGCCGTCGGAGAAGTACGCCGTGACGGTCGCGCCCTCCTCGACGCTGACGCCGGGCCCCGGGTTGGTGTCGACGACGGTGCCGGCCGCCAGGTCGGATTCCTGCTCCTCGAACTTCACCTCGAGGTTTTCCGCCTCCAGGGTGGCGCGCGCCTCCTTGCGAGTCATCCCGATCAGGTAGGGGACAGGCACCTCCGGCCTCCCGAGCGAGATCACCAGATCGACCGCGGACCCCGGGTCGACGTAGAGGTCGCGGTCGGGGTTCTGGCTGATCACCTGGTCCACGGGTACGACGTCGTCGGCGCGCGTCTCGATGTCGCCGACAACGAGCTCGGCCTGGCCGATCGCGGCGCGGGCCTCGTCTTCGGTCAGGCCGACCAGCGACGGCACCTGCACCTGGTCGGGAGCCTGCTCCATCAACCGCGGCAGCATGATCGCGGCGGCAACGACCATCGCCACGATCAGCGCGCCGAGCGCCCACAGCCAGGCGGCACGTCTGCGGTCGCGCTCCGGGTCGGAGTAGTCCGCGCTCAGGGTGCCGGTCGTGGCCCCGCCGCCGCTGGTGCCATTGCCGTTCCCCACCGGGAACGGGAC
>JAKFXV010000154.1 GCA_021731205.1 Nocardioides sp.
AGCGAACTCGCAGTCTGGCTGAGATCGATGAGGCGCGCAGTTGGGGACTCGGTCCCGAGCAGCTCCGCTGGCTGGAGCCCGCCCAGGCCCGGGCCCGACTCAACGCGACGGAGGTGAACGGGGCGACCTACACCCCCGACTGTGCGGCGATCCACCCCGGGAAGCTGGCCCGTGGCTTGGCCGACACCGTGACGGCTCGTGGCGCGTTGCTCGCCGAGTCGACCCGGGTGCTCGAGCTTCGCCGAGGGGCGGCGGTCACCGAACATGGAACGGTGCGTGCCGACCATGTCGTCAGAGCCACCGAGGGGTACACGCCCACACTCACTGGTCACGCTCGCAGCATGATCCCGGTCTACTCGATGATCATCGCCACCGAGCCGCTGTCCGACGACACCTGGGCTCAGATCGGCCTCGCCGAGCGCGAGACCTTCAGCGACCATCGTCACCTGATCATCTACGGCCAGCGGACCGCCGACGGACGACTGGTGTTCGGCGGCCGCGGCGCGCCGTACCACCTCGGATCGAGGATCCGACCCGACTTCGATCGGGATCAGCGGGTCTTCGCACGGTTGTACGCCACGTTGCTGGATCTGTTCCCTGTGCTCCGCGGAACCCGGATCACCCACGCCTGGGGTGGTCCGCTCGGCATCGCGCGGGACTGGTGGGCCTCGGTCGGACTGGACCCGGACACCGGGCTCGGCTGGGCCGGCGGGTACGTCGGGGACGGGGTGACGACGACGAACCTCGCCGGCCGAACGCTGCGCGACCTGATCCTGCGCTCCCCCAGTGAGCTCACGGAGCTGCCCTGGGTCGGGCATCGCTCGCGCAACTGGGAACCCGAGCCGCTGCGTTGGTTGCTCATCAACGGCGGTCTCAACGCGGTCGACCTGGCCGACACCGAGGAACGACTCACCGGGCGCCCCAGCCTGATCGCCCAAGCGGTGGCACCCTTCATCAGTTGAACCGGCGCGCGAAACCCTCTCGCAACTCAGAGCCCGTTGGCGGCGGATGCGGTCGGTTTGGTGCCCGAGAACAGCCACGCGGTGAAGAACGAGTCGAGGTCCTCACCACTGACCTCCTCGGCCAGCGCGATGAACTCCGCGGTGCTGGCGCCTTCGGCGGCCTGCCGATGCACCCATTCGCGCAGCACGTCGTCGAGTGAGTCGGTGCCGATCCGGTTCCCCAACGCGGCCAGGGTCATCGCGCCGCGAACGTAGATAGGAGTCGCGAAGATCGCGGCACGGCCGGGCCGGGCGATGCGCACCTCCCAGAAGGAGTCGGCGGGCGGTCTGGCGTCGTACTCCGCAGCAAGCCAGGCCGCGGTGGTCCGGCCCCCATGAGCTTGGGCATACCGGTGTTCGAAGTAGGTCGCGAAGCCCTCGTTGAGCCAGATGTCGCGCCAGCGCCGGATCGCGACGTGGTTGCCGAACCACTGATGCGCCTGCTCGTGCACGACCGTCGACAACCCACCGGCTCCGAGGAAGGGATAGGTCGGCCGGGTCTGGTTCTCGAGAGCGAATCCGGGGTCGAGACTGGTCACGAGGCCACCGGTCGTGTCGAACGGATAGGAGCCGACGACCGATTCGAGCCATGCGTCGACCGCCACGGTCTTCGCCAACAGCGCGAAGCTGGTCCTGCGCTGCGCGGGGGTGAGTCGTCGCGACACTGCGTTGAGCCAGGGTCGACCCGCCGTCGAGCCCTGCCTGATGGCGAAATCGCCCGCCGCGAAGTAGGCGAGGTACGGCGCCATCGGCTCGGTCGATCGCCAGCGCCAGGTGGTCAGGCCCGAGGCTCGACGGGACTTGGCGACCAGGTGGCCTCCGGCCACCACTTGCGTGCCCCGCGGCACGGTGATGTGCAACCGGAAACGGGCCTTGTCGCTCGGGTGATCGTTGGCCGGGAACCACCACGGCGCCATGTGCGGCTGGTTCATCGTCACCACCTCCTGGGGCGAGGCCAACCAGTTCCGTTGCCCGAGGTAGCTCACGGACCCGGGGCGGCCGGCGTACGACACGGTGACGACGAACCGGGTGCCTGCGCGGATCGTCCGGCGCGGGGTGATCCGCAGTTCGTGCGGGTCGGGTTTGGTGAACCGTGCCACTCGTCGGTCCACCAGCACTCGCTGGGTTGGGAGGAGCAGATCCAGGTTGAACCGCGACAGATCGGCCGTCGCCTCGGCGACGATCCGGGTCTTGCCACGCAGCTCGCCCGACCGGAGTCGATAGCGCACCCGGACGTCGTACTTCACGACCTGGAACCCACCATTGCCGTCGCGGGGGAAGTACTTGTCCCCGATGCCTTGGGCACCGGCATCCCCGGGCGGACGGGCCGTCGCCAGACTCGACTGAGCCGGGCCAAGTCCGACCACGATCGAGACGAGGAGCGCTCCGAGTCGGTGAGCCACGTGCATCCCGCCATCTTTACCCATGGGGCGCGGCCTACGATGAGCCATGCCCGAAACCCCGGTGACCCGAGTCCAGGACACCGCCGATGTCGCCGCTGACGCCACCCTGGGTGAAGGAAGCTCCGTCTGGCACCTCGCGCAGGTCCGAGAGGGTGCCGTGCTGGGACGCAACTGCGTCATCGGGCGCGGTGCTTACGTCGGATCGGGCGTCGTGATGGGTGACAACTGCAAGGTGCAGAACTACGCCTTGGTCTACGAACCAGCGAAGCTGGACGACGGTGTCTTCGTCGGGCCGGCCGCAGTGTTCACGAACGACCACTTTCCTCGCGCCATCACCCCCGATGGCGAGCTCAAGAGCGCGCATGACTGGGAGCCCGTCGGGGTGACGGTGGGTCGCGGAGCGTCGATCGGCGCACGCGCGGTCTGTGTAGCCCCCGTGACGATCGGAGCCTGGGCGCTGGTCGCAGCCGGGTCGACGGTGATCCGGGACGTGCCCGACTACGCTCTGGTCGCCGGAGTTCCGGCTCGTCGCATCGGGTGGGTCGGGCGAGCGGGAGTTCCACTCATCGAGCGGGGCGGCGGTTTGTGGGAGTGCCCCGAGTCGGGTGAGAATTACCGTCAAGTGGACGAGTCCTTGGCGCCTGCCGAGACGACCTGACAGCTCATCGGAGCACGAGCATCATCGGAGCACGCGAATTGAACACCTTCATCCCCCCTGCCAAGCCGCTGATCGGCGAGGAGGAGCGGGCCGCAGTCGACCGCGTGATGCGCAGTGGAATGCTCGCCCAGGGCCCGGAGGTGGCGGCATTCGAACTCGAGTTCGCCGAGCACTTCGGCCTTGGCCGGGCCTGCGTGGCAGTGAACTCGGGCACGTCTGGACTCCACCTGGGGTTGTTGGCCGCCGGCGTTCGACCCGGAGACGAAGTCATCGTCCCGTCGTTCACCTTCGCGGCGACCGCCAACTCCGTGGCCCTGACCGGGGCCGTGCCGGTGTTCGCCGACATCGACCTGGCGTCGTACTGTCTCGATCCGGGCTCCGTCGAAGCCGCCATCACCGAACGCACCGTCGGGATCATGCCCGTCCATCTGTACGGTCACCCGGCGGACATGGGCGCGCTGGGAGACATCGCGCAGCGGCACGGGCTCCAGCTCTTCGAGGATGCGGCGCAGGCCCACGGAGCCTCTCTGGGCGGCACCCCGGTCGGAGCGTTCGGCTCGTTCGCGATGTTCTCGCTCTACCCCACGAAGAACATGACCTCCGGCGAGGGCGGAATGGTCACTGCCGCCAACGCCGACATCGAGACTCAGCTGCGGCTGTATCGCAACCAGGGCATGCTCCGGCAGTACGAGAACGAGGTCGTCGGCTTCAACAACCGGATGACCGACATCCACGCCGCTATCGGCCGAGTGCAGCTGACCAAGGTCGATGCCTGGACCGCCCAGCGCCAGCGCAATGCCGCCTTTCTGAGCGCCAACCTCGAGGGAGTCACGACTCCCTCGGTCGCCGAGGGCGCAGTGCACGTCTACCACCAGTACACGGTGCGCGTCGCGGACGATCGAGACGGCCTCGCGACCGCGTTGCGCGAACAGTTCGAGATCGGATCCGGGATGTTCTACCCGATCCCCAATCACCGCCTGGCCCCGTTCGAGTCTGGCGCTCAGCTCCCGGCGACCGAGCAGGCCGCCGCGGAGTGCTTGTCACTCCCGGTCCACCCGTCGGTCGACCAGGCCGGGCTGGAACGCATCGTGCACGCCGTCAACACGCTGGCGAAGGCGGGGTCCTGACGGTGGCCAACCTCAGAGCCGGCCTGATCGGCCTGGGCATGATGGGCCGCCACCACGCGCGAGTGCTCGGTTCACTGCCCGGCGTCGACCTCGTCGCCGTTGCGGATGCGGGCGGCGATCCCCATGGGGTTGCGGGCACTCTGCCGGTGCTGGAGACGGTCGAGGAGCTCGTGGCGGCCGGTGTGGACTACTGCATGGTCGCGGTGCCCACGATCCACCATGAGGCGATCGCATTGACGCTGGCCGCTGCCGGCGTACACGCCATCATCGAGAAGCCACTGGCCCAAGACACCCCGTCCGCGACCCGGATCGCGCACGCCTTCGACACCGCCGGGCTCGTCGGCGCCGTCGGCCATATCGAGCGCTATAACCCGGCGCTCCAAGCTGCTCGCGAACGGCTGGCCAACGGGGACCTAGGGCATGTCTTCCAGATCGTGACCAGGCGTCAGGGTCCGTTCCCGGCCCGGATCGCCGACGTCGGCGTGGTCAAGGACCTCGCGACGCACGACATCGACCTCACCTCCTGGGTCGCCGGATCGGCGTATGCATCGGTGGCGGCGCGAACGGCGTTCAAGAGCGGTCGCGAACACGAGGACCTCGTGGCCGTCGTCGGCTCACTGACCGATGGCACCGTGACCTCGCACCTGGTGAACTGGCTCTCGCCCTTCAAGGAACGGATCACGATCATCACCGGCGAACGGGGGACCTTCTTGGCCGACACCCTGACGGCGGATCTGACCTTCTACGCCAACGGTTCGGTGCCGACCACGTGGGACGGAGTGGCGCAGTTCCGCGGCGTCTCAGAAGGCGACATGGTGCGCTACGCCGTACCCAAACCGGAGCCGCTTCGCGTCGAGCACGAGAACTTCCGGGACGCCGTACTCGGGAAGGATGCGGACATCGTCACCTTGTCCCAAGGCCTCACCACGGTGCGGGTGGCCGAGGCGGTCATCCGATCGGCCAACACCGGCACTACCGTCAGCGTCGACTCGGACGACTCCCCCTAACGAAGCGCGAAGGATCACCGTGCGGATCACCGTCGTCGGCCTAGGCAAGATCGGGTTGCCCCTGGCCGTCCAGTTCGCGTCGTCGGGTCACCACGTCGTCGGCGCCGATGTCAATCAGGGTGTGGTCGACCTCGTGAACGCGGGCCGTGAGCCATTCCCCGGCGAGCATCTCCTCGCGGAGAAACTGGCGCTGGTCGTCGGTGGCAACCAACTGCGTGCCACCACCGACACGGCAGCGGCGGTGAGCGAATCCGACGCTGTGGTCGTCGTGGTCCCGCTCTTCGTGGATACCCAGGGCGTTCCTGACTTCGGCTGGATGGACTCCGCAACGACCGACATCGGCCGCGGACTACAACCGGGCACCCTGGTCTGCTACGAAACGACACTCCCGGTCGGCACCACGCGGACCAGATGGAAACCGTTGCTGGAACAGGTCTCGGGGCTGCACGAAGGCACGGACTTCCACGTCGTCTTCTCGCCGGAGCGGGTGTTGACCGGGCGGATCTTCGCTGACCTGCGCAAGTACCCGAAGCTGGTCGGCGGCCTGAGCGCCGCCGGCGCAGCCCGAGCCACTGAGTTCTACGAGGCTGTGCTGCAGTTCGACGAACGACCAGACCTGGATCGGGGCAACGGCGTCTGGGATCTTGGCTCGGCCGAGGCCTCGGAGATGGCCAAACTCGCCGAGACCACCTACCGCGACGTCAACATCGGGCTGGCCAACCAGTTCGGGGTGTTCGCCGCGGCGCACGGGATCGATGTCTACCAAGTCATCGAAGCGAGCAACTCTCAGCCCTACAGCCACATCCATCGGCCAGGAATTGCCGTCGGCGGACACTGCATCCCGGTCTACCCGAGGCTGTACCTATGGAACGACCCGGACGCCACCGTGGTCCGCTCCGCCCGCGAGGCCAACGCGGCCATGCCGGCGTACTGCGTCGGACTGGCGCGCGAGGCCTATGGTCAGGCCCTGACCGGTGCCCGGGTCGTCGTCTTGGGCGCCGCATACAGGGGCGGAGTCAAGGAGACCGCGTTCTCGGGCGTGTTCCCGACAGTCGCCGCACTGGAGGCCGACGGTGCACGCGTGTCGGTTCACGACCCGATGTACGGCGACCACGAGCTCACTGCTCTCGGGTTCAGGCCGCACCGACTGGGTGAGCCCGTGGATGTCGCGATCGTGCAGGCCGATCACGCGGCGTACGCCGCCTTGAGCGAGGCCGACCTGCCCGAGGTCAGCGTCGTGGTGGATGGACGCAACCACCTGAACCCGGACAACTTCCCCACCGCGCACCTGGTCGTCGTGGGACGCCCTCACCGCAGGCCCTAGCCGGCACCACGCCTCACAGCGCCTTGAGGCCCGCTCGTTGGCTGATCCGCACATATCCCTCGGCACGTCCCTCCAGCCGGATCGTCTGCCACGACAGGTGCTCACGAGAGCGCGCGCGGTCTGAGGTTTCCGGGAGGTCGATCGGTAGGTCATAGGTCCAGCGATCCACGGTGAAACGCAGCCGTGCCTCCCAGACCAATCCCTCTGCCGGCATCTCGTCGACGATCGGCAGGGGCACCTCCGCCTGCCATTGCGTCCCCGCCGGGCCAGCAGACCCCATCCGGACCGGGTGCAACCGGCGAGACTTCTGCCGACGGGTGTCGATCCGCCGAGCGGGAAGGACTTCGTGGTCCTCACGAACCCTGGTGAGGGCCACGAACATCTGCTCCGCGTCCACCACCTCGATCGAGGTCGTCCCACGCACGAGCACGCTCCCGTTGACCAGACGCATGTCCGCCACGGTCGTGGCAGCCTCGAGATGGTCCAAGATGCCCCCCGGGTTGCGCCGGTACCACGCATCCGGATGGCGCCCGAACCCGGGGAGGTCTGCGTAGGCCTGGCCATCTCGAAGGACCAGGGCCGGTTGTCTGTCTCCATCGAATTGCGTGGCTGCCAGCAGAGTCTCGTCGTCGTGTGCCACCGCAAGCATGGCGGGCACTCGGTGCAGCACGGGCAGGCGATCCGCGACGCCATCGGTGAGGTAGCGCTCGGCCAACAGTCGGTAGCCCGCCAGCAACTCGTCTCGTTCTTGACCGTCCAGTCCTGGGAAGTCCCGCTTCAACAGGCTGCCCAACTCGAAATGGAAGTGCCGGCGCAGAATGCTGTCGCGGATCTCACCTGGCTCCACCATGGCTGCGATGCGATCCATGATCGTGGTGATGTCGCGCAGGCGAGAGGCCCAGGTGGAGGCGTAGGTGATGTTGGACCGGTCGTCTCGCTTGACCGCGAAGTAGAACGGGTCTCCGACGAGCACGGAAACCCGCGACGCTTGGAGGATCGTGGCCACGACGAACAGTTGGTCGCTGCCCACACGGAGGTCCTCGGGGTAGCGAATGCCCCTCTCCTCGACAAGGCTTCGCCGGAACAACTTCGTGTTGGACAGCGAGTAGGCCAGCGGGTGAGTCTCGAAAGAGAGATCGGACGCCTCTTCGGCATAGATACGTTGATCGACGTATCGATCGTTGACACCGACCATCGTCCCGAAGATCACATCGCTGCCCCATTCGTCGGCGCGCGTCACAAGCCGCTCGAGCGCATCGGGTGCGAGGTGGTCGTCAGAGCCCAGGAAGAAGACGTAGCGACCCGTCGCGAGCGCCAAGCCCTCGTTGCACGGGTTCGCGGGTCCGCCCGAGTTCGACTGATGCCGGACGACGACGCTGTTGGGATGCTCGGCGGCGAAACGCTCGAGTTCGGCAGGACCGGCGTCGGTCGACCCGTCGTTCACGGCGATCACCTGCACCGCGCCCAGCCCCAAGGTCTGCTGCTCAAGCGACCGAAGACACTCGGTGAGGTACGGCATGGTGTTGAAGACCGGAACGATGACGGACACGTCCGGGACCGCAGCGCCCCGTTGGTCAACGTTCATGTCCCAACCCTTCGGTGCGCGTACCACTATCACTGGTGAGAAATCTAACTGCCAACCGCCAGCGCCGGCCAAGGCACGGCGCGCGTGAGCAACTGCGGTCGGGCCCTACACTTCGCGCATGGCTCAGGCTTCTCAGTCGGGTGAGAACCCCCACGCCCAACCCCGGCGTGAAAGCCGCGGACGAATCGTGATGCTCGTCGGCAACGATGTCGCGTTCGACTCCCGAGTGCAAAAGCAGGCGCGCAGTGTGTCCCGAAGCGGTTGGGACGTCGTAGTGCTGGGAATCTCGCGGAGAGGGGGCGACGCGAGTCCTCAGATCGATCTTGGTGACGCGAAATTGCGCTGTCT
>JAKFXV010000063.1 GCA_021731205.1 Nocardioides sp.
CGTCCTCTCCGCCTACCTCGTCGACCTGTGTGAGAAGGAAGGCGTGTCCATCGAGCCGGCGGCGCTGCCTCTGGTGGTCCGAGCAGGAGCCGGCTCTGCTCGCGACACGCTCTCGGTGCTCGACCAACTCTTGGGCGGCGCGGGCGCCGAGGGTGTCACCCATGCGTTGGCGGCCGGCCTGTTGGGTTTCACCCCGGATTCCCTGCTGGACGAGGTGGTCGACGCGTTCGCGGCCGGCGACGGTGCGTCGGTCTTCGACGTCGTCGACAAGGTGATCGAGACTGGCCAGGATCCGCGACGCTTCGCCGAGGATCTGCTGCGCCGGCTACGCGACCTGGTCATCGTCGCTGCCGTCCCGGACGCGCTGGCGACCGGATTGATCGAGATCTCCGAGGATCAAGGCGAGCGGCTGATCGCCCAGGCGGCGAGGTTCGGCGCGGCCGACCTCAATCGGGCGGCCGAACTCCTTGCGAGTGGCCTGACCGAGATGCGTGGCGCGACGGCGCCACGGCTGCTGCTGGAGTTGATCTGCGCTCGCGTGTTGCTTCCGGGCGCCGACCACTCGACGGCCGGCGTCACCGCACGCCTCGACCGGCTCGAACGACGCCTCACCATCCCCGCCGAGGCGTCACCAAATCCCGTCGAGGCGTCACCAACTCTCGCCGAGGGGTCACCAAATCCCGTCGAGGGGTCACCAACGGCAGCCACGGAGGCTCGGGGAACTAGCCCAACTGCGGCGAGCTCTCATCAACCCGTCGCAGCAACCGGCTCGCTCAGCCTCGTCGACGTACGACGCCTCTGGCCCGACATCGTCGAGGCCACCAAGGCTCGTCGCCGGGTGACCTGGATCCACCTGACTCAGCATGCCCAGATCGTGGCCGTGGATGCCACCACTCTCACCTTGGGCTTCTCCAACGCGGGCGCCAAGGAATCCTTCGTTGCCGGCGGCAGCAACGAGATCGTTCGTCAGTCCGCGATCGATGTCGTCGGCACCGACTGGCAGGTCGAAGCCATCGTCGCGCCTGGCGTGCAGCCGACAGCCGGGGAGACGCCTTCGGCTGCCCAGGCCGCTGCGCCCGACCCCGGACCCGACGACGCCGAAGTGGCGCACCGAGATGATCCGGATGCCGACTCCGCGGGGCTCTCCGGGGCAGAGTTGCTCCAGCGCGAGTTGGGGGCGCAGATCATCGAGGGGGAGGCATGAGCGAAGCGAGATGGCGCGAGGTTGGGCTCGAACTGCGAGCTCATCAGGAGGAACCGTGAGTGAGGACCACGATCCACTGGCTGCACTCGGCTTGGGTGGAGGCGGCTTCGACATGGGCGCGCTGCTGGAACAGGCCCAGCAGATGCAACAGCAACTGCAAGTTGCCCAGCGCGCCCTCGCCGAGGCGGAGGTCGTGGGTTCCGCAGGAGGCGGGGCGGTGACCGTGAGCGTTAGTGGGGTCGGCGAGCTGATCGGCGTGACGATCACACCCGGAGCGGTGGATGCGACCGATCCCGAGGCCCTAGCGGATCTCGGTGATCTCATCGTCGCGGCCTACCGTGACGCCAAGCGACGCGCCGACACAGTGGCCGCGGAGGCCCTCGGACCGATGGCGCAGGCCCTGGGTGGCGGGCTGCCCGGACCGGATCCGACGGATGCGGGCTGAGGCCGGTGTACGAAGGAATCGTCCAAGACCTGATCGATGAGCTGGGTCGATTGCCCGGCGTCGGGCCCAAGGGCGCGCAGCGCATCGCCTTCCACCTGCTCCAGTCCGATCCTGCCGACGTACGCCGTCTCGCGGAAGTTCTCGTGCAGGTCAAGGCACGAGTGAAGTTCTGCCAGACCTGCTTCAACGTCTCCGAAGACGACCAGTGTCGGATCTGCCGCGACCCGCGTCGCGACACGACCGTGTTGTGTGTCGTGGAGGAATACAAAGACGTCGTCGCCATCGAGCGCACCCGCGAGTTCCGTGGCCGCTATCACGTGCTCGGCGGTGCCATCTCCCCCATCGACGGGGTTGGCCCGGAGCAGTTGCGCATCCGTGAGCTGATGGTGCGCCTGGCCGACAGCCAGGTCACGGAGATCATCTTGGCCACCGATCCAAACCTCGAGGGCGAGGCGACCGCGACCTACCTCACCAGGATGCTGGCCCCTCTGGATTTGCGTGTGACGCGCTTGGCGAGTGGACTACCTGTCGGTGGTGACTTGGAGTACGCCGACGAAATCACCCTGGGCCGTGCACTCGCTGGGAGGCGATCCGCTGATGACTGACTCGCTGGTTCCGATCGACGCGGAGACCGAGGACTTCGCGCAACAGATCGCCGATCAGATCGAGAGCTTCCTCATCGCGCTCAAGGCGATTGCGCGCGAATCCGAGGGCGGCGCCGTGATCTCGCTGCTGCTGCTCGAGGTCTCACAGGTGCTGCTGGCCGGGGCGCGGCTAGGCGCCCAGCAGGACTTCACCCCCGTCGACCAGTTCCAGCCAGACGTTGGTCCCGACGCCGACCTCGACGCACTGCGGCACAGGCTCGGTGAACTCCTCGGCAACCTCGACACCTACAGCTTCGTCTTCGACCCCTACGTCCCCGACGTGGTGGAGAGTCAGCTCTCCGACGACCTGACCAGCATCGCGGCCGACCTCGAGAACGGGCTGCGGCACTACCGTTCCGGGCGAGTGTTCGAGGCGTTGTGGTGGTGGCAGTTCTCCTACGTCTCCTCGTGGGGCAACCTCGGTGGCGCCGCGCTCAACGCCCTGTTGTCGGTGGTCTCCCATGACCGACTCGACGCCGACGACGACCACGACGCCGAGCGGGTCGCGATCGCCAACCAGATTCTCGCCGACGAGGCCGCACGGGCCGTGGTGCCGGGCGACGTACTCCCCGACGAGAACTCGGCAGCCGCAGAGGCCTCACCCCGGTAGACTTCTCGGCGGTCGCGCAGCGTGGCGTGCCGTCGCCCCAGTTGTCGCCCCTCAGATCAGGACCGAATCGTGAGCACCGCCAGTCCCTCCGCCGCTCCAGTGAGCACCGGGATCGTCGTCCAGAAGTACGGCGGGTCGTCGCTCGCCGACGCCACGGGCATCAAGCGCGTGGCCCAGCGCATCGTCGCGACCCGCAAGTCGGGCAAGGACGTCGTCGTCGTCGTGTCCGCGATGGGTGACACGACCGACGAGCTGCGCGACCTGGCCGAGCAGGTCACGCCGCTGCCGCCCCCGCGCGAGCTCGACATGTTGCTGACCGCTGGTGAGCGGATCTCGATGGCGCTGGTCGCCATGGCGATCGCGCAGCTGGGACACAAGGCTCAGTCGTTCACCGGCTCCCAGGCGGGCGTGATCACCGACTCGGTGCACGGCAAGGCCAAGATCATCGACATCACGCCGGGGCGGATCGAGAAGGCCATCGGCCAAGGAGCGATCGCGATCGTCGCCGGGTTCCAGGGTGTCTCCCAAGACACCAAGGACATCACGACGCTGGGCCGTGGCGCCTCCGACACCACCGCGGTAGCGCTCGCGGCCGCGCTCGGTGCCGAGGTGTGCGAGATCTACAGCGATGTCGACGGTGTGTTCACCGCCGACCCCCGGATCGTGCCGACCGCGCGCAAACTCGATCGGGTCTCCACTGAGGTGATGCTCGAGATGGCCGCCTCGGGTGCCAAGATCCTGCACCTGCGCTGTGTCGAGTACGCGCGCCGCTACAACATGCCCGTCCACGTGCGTTCGTCCTTCTCCCTGAAGGAAGGCACCTGGATCGTTCCGGATTCCGGAGAGGAAGGTCCCATGGAACAGGCCATCATCGCGGGGGTCGCCCACGACCGCAGCGAAGCCAAGATCACCGTCGTCGGAGTGCCGGACAAGGTGGGTGAGGCGGCGCGCATCTTCGAGACGATCGCGGCTGTCGAGGTCAACATCGACATGGTCGTGCAGAACGTCTCGGCTGCTGCGACCGGGCTGACCGACATCTCCTTCACGCTTCCGCGCACCGATGGGCAGGCCGCCATGACCGCGCTCGCGCGCATCCAGGCCGAAGTCGGCTACGACAAGCTGTTGTACGGCGACCAGATCGGCAAGGTCTCGCTGATAGGGGCGGGCATGCGGTCGCACCCGGGCATCACCGCGAAGTTCTTCGCAGCGCTCGCCTCGGCCGGAGTCAACATCGAGATGATCTCCACCTCCGAGATCCGGATCTCGGTGATCGTCGACGAGTCTCAGGTCGACGCGGCCGTGCGGGCGACCCACACGGCGTTCGAGCTGGATGCGGCCGACGTCGAGGCCGTTGTCTATGGCGGGACCGGCCGATGACCGGCGTACGCATCGGAGTCGTCGGCGCCACCGGACAGGTCGGCGTCGCCATGCGCCAGATCCTGCTCGAGCGCGCCTTTCCGGCCGACGAGATCCGCTTCTTCGCCTCCGCCCGCTCGGCGGGCACCACGTTGCGCTTCGGTGATCGGGACGTGGTGGTCGAGGACGCGGCGACCGCGGATCCCAGCGGGCTCGACATCGCCTTGTTCTCGGCGGGAGCGACCACGTCGCGTGCTCTGGCGCCGGTCTTCGCGGCGGCCGGGGTGAGCGTGGTCGACAACTCCTCGGCGTTCCGGATGGACCCCGATGTGCCGCTGGTCGTCTCCGAGGTCAATCCGGACGCGATCGGTGAGGCCCGCAAGGGCATCATCGCCAACCCGAACTGCACCACCATGGCCGCTATGCCGGTGCTCAAGCCGCTGCACGACGAAGCCGGGCTGATCCGCCTGATCGCGTCGACGTACCAAGCGGTGTCGGGATCCGGTGTTGCCGGGGTCGAAGAGCTCAGCACCCAGATCGCCGCGGCCGGTGACAAGGCGCGCGAGCTGGCCTATGACGGCGAGGCGATCGCGTTCCCGGAGCCGGTGAAGTACTCCCGAACGATCGCCTACAACGTCGTGCCACTCGCCGGCTCGATCGTCGATGACGGCCTGGCCGAGACCGACGAGGAGCAGAAGCTGCGCAACGAGTCACGCAAGATCCTCGGCATCCCGGATCTGCGCGTCTCCGGTATCTGCGTCCGGGTGCCGGTGTTCACCGGCCACTCGCTGGCGATCAACGCCGAGTTCGCGCGGCCGTTGACGCCGGCCCGCGCGACCGAACTGCTGTCGGGCGCACCCGGGGTGCAGCTCACCGACGTGCCCAATCCACTCCAGGCGGCAGGCAAGGACCCGTCGTACGTCGGACGGCTGCGGCAAGATCCCGGCGTCGACGACAACCGCGGGCTCGCGCTGTTCGTCAGCAACGACAATCTGCGCAAGGGCGCCGCGCTCAACACCGTCCAGATCGCCGAGCTGCTGGCCGCGCGACTCTGACTCGCAAGCGCGCGTCTGTAAGTTGCACTCATGGAGTCCAGGACACCGGTCAGCGCCATCCGACGGCTGATCGCCGTGGCGGTATTGATCATGCTGGGCGTGATCTCGCTGCCGATGGTGGCGGCCGTGATCGACACCATCGACGAGAACCTGATCGCGCCGGTGCACATCGCACTGATGCTGGCGACGGGCGTCGGCCTGTGGACGTTGGTGCCGGGGGTCGCTTCTCCGGACCAGTCCACGGCTCGTGGCGTCGCCGTGGGTGCGGCCGTCGGCTTCGTCGGTGCGGTCGCGGCGTACCTGTTGTTTTTCTGGATGTTGAGCGGCCCTAGCGGCGCCTAGACCTAAGTCCCTGTGCCGACCCGGGGGCAAACTCGAAACGATTCGTCACTTTCTGCCGAATCCGGGCCTGTTTGCCACCCGCTTCGGTCGGGCTCAACATCCTTCGTCACCCGAATAGCAAACAGCCGAGCCTGCGAAACGCAGGCCCGGCTGTTCTCGATGTCCTGAGACATCACATGGTCGGGCTGACAGGATTTGAACCTGCGGCCTCTTCGTCCCGAACGAAGCGCGCTACCAAGCTGCGCCACAGCCCGTTATTGCATCCCAGCCGGCGAAACTGCCTGATTCGAGACGACCCGAACCGCGCCTGGAAAGCACGGGCGAGCATACCGGAGCGCAGGTTCGGCACCGAATTCGCCTTCGGGTCGCCGATCGGCCAGCGAGAGGGGGCGCCGACCCCAGCCCACCGCGCGCAACTTCACGCCGGATCGACGCGCACGTGGGTGCTTTCGCGCCGGGTCAGCGCAGATTCTCGTGTTTTCGCGCCGGGTCAGCGGCTCTAGGGTCGGCGCGCCGTCAGCGTGAGCAGCGTCGCCTCGGGACGGCAGGCGACCCGGATCGGGGTGAACGGGCTGGTCCCCAGCCCGGCCGAGACATGGAGCCAACTCGAGTCGGGGTCGCCGTCGTGAGAATCCGCCGGGTGGCGATGCAAGCCCTTGGCTCGAGCCGGCTCAAGATCGCAGTTCGTGGTCAGCGCGCCCACGAACGGCACACACACCTGGCCGCCATGGGTGTGCCCCGCAATGATCGCGTCGTACCCGTCGGCGGCGAACTGATCCAGCACCCGGAGGTACGGCGCATGGGCGACGCCCAAGGTCACGTCGGCGGTCTCGTCTGCTTGACCGGCGACGGCGGTGAGGGAGTCATAGCCCAGATGCGGGTCGTCGACGCCGGCGAAGCCGAACCGCACCCCGTCGATCTCCAGCGCATCCACTCGGTTGGTCAGGTCGCGCCACCCCGCCGCGAGGTAGGCGGCGCGCAGGTCCTCCCAGGGCAGGGTGTCGGCGGTGTTGCGGCGCCCGTCGTCGGGAAACAGATAGCGCAGCGGGTTCTTGAGCACCGGTGCGAAGTAGTCGTTGGACCCGAACACGAACACACCCGGCACGTCGAGCAAGCCGCCGAGGGCATCGATCACTGCGGGCACGGCGTCGCGATGGGCCAGGTTGTCTCCGGTGTTGACCACCAGGTCCGGATGCAGCGCTGCGAGCTCGCGCACCCAGTCAGCCTTGTGCCGCTGGTCCGGCGTCAGGTGCAGGTCGCTGAGGTGCAGCACCCGCAACGCTCGGGCTCCGACGGGCAACATCGGCACCGTGACCTCCCGCAGGGTGTACTGCCGAGCTTCCCACACGGCGTACGCCGTGAGGCCGGCCCCCGCGACGGCGCCACCCAGCATCGTTCGTGCCACGGCTCGAACCGGGCGAAATGCGGAGGAGGTCACCGCTCAAGGCTGCCACAATGGTGTCCATGAGCGCTCTCAAGGACCGTCTCCGCACCGACCTCACCGCCGCGATGAAGAACCGCGACGCGGTTCGGGCCTCCACGATCAGGATGGTCCTCACCGCGATCACGAACGCCGAGGTGGCCGGCAAGGAGGCGCGGGAGCTCAGCGACGACGACATCGTTGGGGTGCTCTCCACCGAGGTCAAGAAGCGCCGCGAGGCGGCCACCGCATTCACCGATGGTGGACGCCAGGAGATGGCGGCCAAGGAGCTCGCCGAGGCTGAGGTCATCGTCGACTACCTACCTGCCCAGCTCTCGGCGGAGGACATCGCCACCATCGTCGCTGATGCGATCGCTCAGACCGGCGCCGCCGAGGAGGGGTTGCGCGCGATGGGCAAGGTGATGGGTGTCGTGTCGCCTCAGGTCAAGGGGAAGGCCGACGGAGGCGCCGTGGCCGCGGAGGTACGCCGACAACTCGGCTGAGCCGCCACCGGCTGGGGTCAGTCGTTGCCGAAGCCGAAGCCGTTGCCGTTCCCGAAGCCGTTGCCGTTCCCGTTGCCGCCACCGAATCCTCCGAAGCCACCTCGGTCGTCATCGTCATCGTCGTCGCCGAAGTCGAAGTCGATGCACTGCTCGGGCAGCGGATCCAGCTCGAGGTCCTTGCGCTTGCACTTCGGCGGCTTCTTGCCGTTGGACGGCGTGATCAGGATCGCCATTCCGACCGGCGCCGACGTGTTGCCTGCCGGGAAGACGTTGGCGACCGTGCCTTTGCCCTGACGGCTGTCCTCGGCAGGTCCCAGGGCCACCTTGAAGCCTGCGGCGTGCAAGACCTCGGTGGCTCGCTTGACCGTCATCCCCTGAACCTTGGGGACTCGCTTGTACTCCGACTTGAGCGCGCTGAGGTTCGGCGGGACGAAGTTCTCCCACTTCAGCAGATCCTGGATGGAGCGCATCGCGTTGCCCCAGATCGGGCCGGCGAACGACGAACCCGACGCGTTGGAGACATAGCGCCCGCCGACGGTCAGCCCCTCGAGCGGGATCGGCTGGCCCTTGGCGTTGGCCCCGGCGATCATCGCGGCAGCCGAGAGTCGGGGCGTGTATCCCACGAACCACACGGCCTTCGCCGAGGACGTGGTGCCGGTCTTGCCTGCGGACGGCTTGTTGATCGCCAGGCCGTTCACGGCTCCGAACCCGCCGCCCTCCTGCACCCCACGGAGTACGGCGTTGACACCGTCGCCCACTGCTTCTGGGAACAACTGAGAGCAGGTGGGGGCGTACTCGCGGATCGAGTTTCCGTCGGCGTCCTCGATCGAGGT
>JAKFXV010000062.1 GCA_021731205.1 Nocardioides sp.
GACCACGAGCCCGGCGGTGGAGACGATGCCGTCGTTGGCACCCAGCACCCCCGCGCGGAGCCAGTTCAACCGAGCAGAGATGCCCGCGGTGTGGGGCTCGTCGTCGTGCTGGCCGATGGCCGTGGCAGGGATTGCGGTGGGCTCGCTCACGCGTCGATCCTTCGTCAGGACGACGCCTCCGGCAAGCAAGGCCAGCCTGTCCTTGCCGCTTCTAGAGGCCTAGCTCGCGGCCGATGAGCTCCTTCATGATCTCGTTGGAGCCGGCCCAGATCTTGCTCACCCGGGCGTCGCGCCAAGCGCGAGCGACGCGGTACTCGTTCATGAAGCCGTAGCCGCCGAAGAGCTGGAGGCAATGGTCGAGTACGTCGTTCTGGACCTGCGCGGTCCACCACTTCGCCTTGGCCGCGTCGGTCGGGGTGAGGTCGCGGTTGCAGTGGGCCAGGACGCACTGGTCGACGTACGCCTGGGCGACCTCGACCTGGGTGACCAGCTCGGCGAGGAGGAACTTGTTGTGTTGGAACGAACCGATCGCCTGGCCGAAGGCCTTGCGTTCTTGGACGTAGACCAGGGTCTCGTCGAGGATCGCGCGGACGTGGGCGAGGTTGGCGACCGCCGACCAGAGCCGCTCCTGCGGCAGCCAGGTCATCATGTGGATGAAGCCGTTGTCGAGCTCGCCGACGAGGTTGTCAGAGGGCACGCGAACGTTGTCGAAGAACAGCTCGGAGGTGTCGGCCTCGTCCTGGCCGACCTTGTCGAGCTTGCGGCCGCGGCTGAAGCCCTCGCGGGTCGCCTCGACGGCGAACAGCGAGATGCCGCGGGCCTTCTTCTCCGGGCTGGTGCGGGCCGCGACCAGCACCAGATCGGCGGAGAAGCCGTTGGTGATGAAGGTCTTGGAGCCGCTGATCAGCCAGTCGTCGCCGTCGCGGACGGCGGTGGTCTTGAGGCTGGCGAGGTCGCTGCCGCCCGAGGGCTCGGTCATGCCGAGGGCGGTGAACAGTTCGCCGCTGGCCATGTGGGGAAGCCAGCGTCGGCGCTGCTCCTCGGTGGTGAGGTGGACGAGGTACGGCGCGACGATGTCGGCGTGGATGCCCAGGCAGGTCGGGAGCGCCATGTTGACCGCGGCCAACTCCTCGGTCAGCACTGCGTTGAAGCGGAAGTCCTCGGCCCCACTGCCGCCGTACTCCTCGGGGATCTCCATGCCGAGGTAGCCCTGCTGGCCCGCGGCAAGCCACAGCTCGCGTGGGAAGGCCTTGTCGGCGGCGTACTTCTCGAGGTTGGGGGTCACCTCGCGCGCGATGAACTCGCGGACTGACGCGCGGAAGGCTTCGTGGTCTTCGTCGTAGATCGTGCGCTTCATGGGGCTATGTTACCGATCAGTAGGAACGTCCGGCCAGGGTCGAGTCGCCCTCGCGGATCCTGCAGGATCCGACGCTACCGCTATGCGTCTGTGCCGATGGGCGGGACGGTCGGATCTCCGCTCGGGACGTCGCATGAGCGGAACCGAGAAGATCCTTGAGGCTTGAAAGAGGCGTTGTCCCTGCAGTGGCAGAGGCGCGAAGACGCATGCCAACGCGCCGGCTCAGTAGTACCAGGGGTACGCCGACCAGTCGGGGTCGCGCTTCTCGAGGAACTGGTTGCGGCCCTCGACGGCCTCGTCGGTCATGTAGGCCAGGCGGGTGGCCTCGCCCGCGAAGAGCTGCTGGCCGACCAGGCCGTCATCGATGAGGTTGAAGGAGTACTTCAGCATCCGCTGGGCCGTCGGGGACTTGCCGTTGATCAACCGGCCCCATTCGAGGCCGGCGGCCTCGAGCTCGGCATGCGGCACCACCCGGTTGACCATGCCCATCCGATGCGCGGCCTCGGCGTCGTACTCCTCACCGAGGAAGAAGATCTCGCGGGCGAACTTCTGACCGACCTGGCGGGCCAGGTACGCCGACCCGAAGCCGCCGTCGAAGGAGCCGACATCGGCGTCGGTTTGCTTGAAGCGCGCATGGTCGGCGCTGGCCAGGGTCAGGTCGCTGACGACGTGCAGCGAATGACCCCCGCCGGCGGCCCAGCCGTTGACCAGGCAGATCACGATCTTGGGCATGAACCGGATCAGGCGCTGGCACTCCAGGATGTGCAGGCGGCCGAGTCGGGCCTGGTCGTCGGGCGTGCGTGCGTCTGAGCCCCTGGCCGAGTCGTCGTCGTACTCATAGCCGGCGCGGCCGCGAATCCGCTGGTCGCCGCCGCTGCAGAAGGCACGCTTGCCGTGCTTGCCGCTGGGTCCGTTGCCGGTCAGCAGCACGCACCCAACGTCCGCCGAGGTGCGCGCGTGATCGAGCACGCGGAGGAGCTCGTCGACCGTGTGCGGACGGAACGCGTTGAGAACCTCAGGCCGATCGAAGGCGATCCGAACCGTGCCGTGCGCATTGGCCCGGTGATAGGTCAGATCGGTCAGGTCGTCGAACCCCGTGACTGCGGACCAGGCTGTCGGGTCGAAGAGCTCAGAAACACCGTCGATCGCACTCACCCCTGCACCCTAATGCCGCTGAGCCGGCGCGAAATCACCGCAGTTCGCGCTGAGCCGGCTTGAAATCACCGCGTGTCACGCTGACCCGGCTTGAAATGAGCTCGACTACTCGACCCGACGCCACTGACGCGTAGGCGTGACTTCGCGCCGGGTGAGCACGCACAAGTGTGCTTTCGCGCCGGGTCAGCGCACACCAACGTGATTTCGCGCCAGGTCAGCGCGGTTCCATGTGCTTTGGCGCCGGGTCGGCGCGGTTTGGCGTGATTTCGCGCCGGGTCAGCGCGGGGGGGAGGTGCGGGTGATCGAAGCCGCGATCGAGGCGGCGAGGGTCGCGAGGTGGCTGAGGCGGGCGAGTTCGGAGTCGAGGAACTCGGGGCCGCCGCGGCGGCCGACGACCAAGGCCTCGGAGTTGGGGAGGGGAGCCGAGACGGCGAGCACCTCGGCGTCCTCCAGGTCGACCCGGCGCAGGTGCTCACCCGGCCAGGGCAAGATCGCCGGGGCCGAGTCGGTCCCGTGCACGATCGCGGCCTTCCGGCCTCCGGAGACACTGCGCACCCGGGCCGCCCAGTCGGCCCGGAAGGTCAGCGGCACGATGTCGACCAGGTGCGCCAGCGCCTGGTCGGGGTGCTCGGTCATCGCTTCGACCGCCTCGAGGTCCAACGACAGCGTGCCACCGACGGCGTACCGGCTGATCCACAGCACCTCGACCCCGTCGAGCGCGTTGCATGCCGAGACGATCGAGTCCGGCATCGCGCCGGGCACCACGTTGAGCAGTACGTCGTCGATGGCGGTGCCGTCCGGGGCGCTCTCCACGATCTGGATCGCGTCGATGTCACCACCCGCGGCGCCGATCGCGCTCGCGACCCGGCCCAACGAACCCGGCACGTTCGGGAGCGAGAGCCGCAGCAGGAAGGACATGAGGGGAGCGTAGTCCCGAAGTGTTACTCGAAGATTTCACTCACCCGGACTGGCCACCCTCACGCCCCAACCGCTGGCGCAACCCGGTGGCGCGAACCGCCTGACGAGCGACCGCAGCCCGCACGCCTGCCTCGGTCCCGATCAGCCGGACCTTGCGCTCGGCTCGGGTCACCGCGGTGTAGAGCAGTTCTCGGGTCAACAGCCGCGACTCCTCCGGCGGCAACAAGATCGTGACCTCGGCCGCCTGGCTGCCCTGGCTCTTGTGCACCGTCAACGCGTGCATCGTGTCGACCTCGGTCAGCCGCGCCGTCGCGAAGTGTCGTACGCCGTCCGCGGTGCCGAGGTGCCCGCGCAACGTGCCGTCGGCCCCGAGCACGCACACCCCGACCTCGCCGTTGTAGATGTTCAGCGCGTAGTCGTTGCGGGTCACGAGCAGCGGCCGGCCGGCGTACCACTGGGTGCGCGGGTCGTGACCGGTCTCCTCGGCGAGCCAGCTCTCGACCTGCCGGTTCCACCAGCCGGCGCCGTGCGGCCCGTCGCGATGCGCGCAGATCAGCCGGTGCTCGTGCAACGCCGCCAGCGCGCCGTCCACGTCGCCCGCCAGCGCGTGCGCCCGGACCGCCAGCGCCGACCGGAGCAAGGTCGGCCGGAGCGCCGCGGCGGGATCGTCGGTCTCGACGAACTCCACCTCGTCAGCGCCCGCCCGCAGTGCGGCCAGGACCGCCTCGGCGTCCCCGATCCGCAGCGCCGCGGCCAGACCGCCGATCTCGGCGCCGAAGCGGTGGGTCGTGCTCAACGCGACCACCGGAGAGGCCGACGAGCCCGAGGCATAGCCCCGGACGAGGTCGGACAGCACCGCGCCGGCGCCCACCGATGACAGCTGATCCGCGTCGCCGACCAGGACCAGACGGGCGTCCGGGCGGATCGCCTCGAGCAGCCGACCCATCTGCAACAGGTCGACCATCGAGGTCTCGTCGACGACCACGACGTCGTACTTCAGCCGGTTGGCGCGGTCGTGCCGATAACGCGTCGCGTTGCCGGGAAGTACGCCGAGCAGCCGGTGCAGCGTCAGCGCCGGCAGCCCGGACAGTCGCTCCTGGGCTGCACCCGGCCAGCGCCCCGCCTCGTGGTGCACCGACTCCGCCAGCCGCGCCGCCGCCTTGCCGGTCGGCGCGCACAGCGCGATCGAGAGCGGCCGCCGCTCCGCGTCCGCCAACTCCAGGAGTACGCCGAGCAACCCGGCGACCGTCGTGGTCTTGCCGGTGCCCGGGCCACCAGTCAGCACCGTGGTCCACGACCGCACCGCTCGGTCGACGGCCGCTCGCTGCTCGGCGTACCCCTGACGCGGGAACACCCGGTCGAGCCCGCTCGCCAGGACTGCTTCGTCGATGACCGGTGCCGGCCGCGCGGCGCGTTCGGTGAGGTCGCGGGCCACCTGCACCTCGAGCCGGTGGTAGCGATCGAGATAGACCAGCCCGTGTTCGACCCGCACGGCTCCCGACTCGGCCAGCCGCGACCCGGCGACAACGCCGAGCCAGTCCTCGGGCCCCGGCGGAGACACTCCCCACTCCGCCAGCTCACCCGTGATTGTCGACAGATCGACACACACCGAGCCCTGCTCCACGGCTCGTACGGCGAGCGCGACGGCCAGCGCGATCGCGTCTCGATGCTCGGGCGGCTCGCCCGCCAACGCGACCAGACGGCCGGCAACATGAACGGCCGCCGGATCCAGCATCCCGGCCTCGTTGAGCGGACCGAAACCGCCCGGCAGCCCATCGACGGACAGCACCCGCCGCCGGTCCCACGGTCCCAGCGGCTCGGCGTCCGGAGCCAGCGCTGGGCGAGAAACCGACTCACTCATCGGACAGCCCCCCGTCCAGCAGGTCCGACAACGCCACCACCAGGCCAGCGGGCGGGCGCCACGAGAACACCCCACACGGCTCCCCGTCGACCAGCGGCGTCTCCGCTCCGCACATGCCGCGCAGGTAGAGATACAGCACCCCGCCCAGGTGCCGCTCGGGGTCATAGCCAGGAAGCCGCCAACGCAGGAAGCGGTGCAGCACCACGGAGTAGAGCAGCGCCTGGAGCGGATAGTCCGACCCCGCCATCGCGGCGTCCAGGACTTCGGGCCGGTAGTCCGAGGCCGCCAGCCGCGGCTCCTCTCCGGGCTGCGGCAGGTCGCCCAGCCAGTTGGTCTTGTAGTCGACCACGAGATAGCGCCCGCCCACCCGCAGCACCAGGTCGATCGAGCCGGTGAGATAGCCGAGCAGCCGCTGCTCTCCCGTCTCCGGCGTCGCCAACGTGCTCACGAACGCGCGCACCGGATCGCCCTCCGGCAGCCACTGAGTCAACAGCGGCGCCAGCTCGCCGAGGTTCGGAGCCGGACCGGAGCCGGTGCGCCGATCACCGCCGGCGAGCGGGAGCTCGAAGTCCATCTCGTGCAACCGCTCCGACAGCGGGAGCCCGCGCAGCGTCGCGCCGTCGGCCAGCGACCCCAACGGGGTGTCGTGTACGGCGACCAGCGCGTCGAGCAGCACGTCCCGATCCAGCGGCACCGGCCAATACCCGAGCTGCTCGTCCAGCTGCGTGGCCAGCTCCGCCCGAAGATCCCCGGCGTGGTCAGGGGCGGCCGGGTCGGTGTGCTCAAGCACCGCATGCACGAGCGACCCGAACGCCGCTCCCACCGGCAGCGTGGCCATCGGCGACGGCAGGTCCCCGAGGATCGCGGGCGCACCCGGTGCCGGCGCCCGAGAGCCGGCCGGGCCGTCGCTCTCGTCGCCGCGCAGACTCACCTCCGGCTCGCTCGTGACCGCAGGCAGCGTCGCCGCCGACAGCGCAGCCGGCGAGTGTGGTGCCGAGGAGTTCGCCGTGAGCGAGGAGTACGACGTACGCCGCCAGTCGGTGTCGACGGTGCGGGTGAACCGCCGCGCACCCAGGTCGCCCGGCTGCGCCGGCAACACCGGCTCGGCGGCAGCCACAGGGACGGCGGCCTCGGGAACCGGACCGCCGAGCTCGCGCCAGCCGGTGAGCAGTTCCACGACCCGGTCGTCAGCAGGCGTGGCGGTCGAGTCGGGCACCGAGGAGGCACCCGGAGCCCGGCCGAGCAGCACCCGCTGGAGCGGCGAGGCCGGACCGTTCGTCGACGGCGCCCACCAGCACACGATCTGGGATTGAGCGCGGGTGATCGCGACGTAGAGCAATCGCAACGACTCGCCGGCGTCCTCGGCCTTCGCCGAACGCACGTGCTCGTCCCACCCCGGACCCTGCTCGGCGACGTTGCGGCAACGCTGCCCGTCGGGGTCGTGGAACAGCGGAATCGAGGGTGTCGCCCGAACGTGGCGATCGGCCAGGGAGGGGAGGTAGACCACGGGGTACTCGAGGCCCTTGCTCGCGTGGATCGTGACGAGCTGGACCGCCGCCGCGTCGCTGTCGAGGCGCCGGGTGCGCTCCGTGCCGCCACCTTCCCGAGCGCGGGCGATCTGCTCGCGCAGCCACCCGGTCAGCGCCACCAACCCGAGCCCCTCGGTCACCGCGATCTCGTGCAGCACCTCGGCGATGTGTCGCAGGTCGGTCAGCGCGCGCTCTCCGTCGACCACGCTCAACACCCGGGCCGTCAGCCCGCCGGCGTTGGCCGCCTCGACCACGGCCGCGATCCCGCGAGTGCGGGCGAGCTCGGACCACTCCCGCAGCCGCTCGGTGAGCTCGTCGCTGCCGTCGGTCCCCCCGCGGTCGAGCTCGTTCGCGGTCAGCCCCACGAACGGCGTCAGTGCGGCGGCCCGGACCCGATTCACGCGGTGGGGGGCCTCCAACGCCTCCAGCACAGTCAGCCAGGACAGCGCCGAGGGGGTCGCGAACACACTGCCTCCGCCGGCGATGACAGCGGGTACGCCGACCCGGTGCAACGCCTGCTTCGCGGCCGCCAGGTCGCTGTGTCGATGGGCGATCACCGCGATGTCGCGCGGCTCGAGTGGGCGCCCGTCGAACTGCGCGCCCGAGGAGAGCAAGGCTCGGATATCCGCGGCGAGGTCGTCGGCGATGTGTCGCCGGAGGCTCGGCATCCGCAACGCCGCGCGCCCGGGGCGGGCGACGACCCGCAACCGCAGCGGAGCGGAGTGGGGCGCGCCGGTGAGCCGTCCGGCCCCGTGGCGGGCAGTGACGGGGTGGACCACGATGTCGGGATGCCCGAGGGCGGCACCCTCGAGCAGGGTGTGTACGCCGGCCAGCAGCGGCGCATCGCAGCGCCAGTTGACGCCCAGGGTCTGGCGGGTGGACGCGGTCGCCGCGGCGGCCAGGTAGGCGTGCACGTCGCCGCCACGGAAGGCGTAGATCGCCTGCTTCGGATCGCCGATCAGCACCATCGTGGCGTGCCCGGAGAAGGCCCGGTCGAGGACCTGCCACTGCACCGGGTCGGTGTCTTGGAACTCGTCGACCAACACGATCCGCCAGCGCTGGCGCATGCGTGCTCGAGCCGGCGAGCCGGGCTCGGCGAGGGAGTCGGCCAGCTGACTGAGCAGGTCGTCGTAGCTCAAGATCCCGAGGCGGCGCTTGCGCCGGTCGAGCTCGGCCCGCACGGCCTGAGCGAAGGCGACCTTGCGTCCGGCGAACGTGGTCGGCGGCGCCTCCGCGGGCTCCAGGCGTGACTGCGGATCACCGACTGCCGCCCGAGCGACCTGCAACGCGTTGGCGCGAGTGAACGCGGGCGGCTCCTCCGAATAGGCGAACGCCCGCAGATAGAGGTCGTCGACCACCTCGGTCACCAGGTCGTCGAGATCTTCTACCAGCCGCGCGCGAGCATCGGTGTCCCCGGCCACCCCGAGCGACTCGAGCACCATCGAGCAGAACTGATGGGTGGTCGCGATCGTGGCCGCGTCGAACCCGGCGAGCGCCTCGCGGATCCGCCGATGCCGGAGTCGTACGACGTCCTCGCGGCCGGCCAGCAG
>JAKFXV010000060.1 GCA_021731205.1 Nocardioides sp.
CCAGGGGTACGCCGACTTCGTTCGCGGGCTCGATCCGGCGTACGCCGAGCAGGCGGCGATGATCACGGCCTGCACCCGGCTGTTGCGCGGTTCTGGCTACGTCGGCTTCGTGGGTACGCCGCCGGATCAGCCTCGGCACTCGGCCCTGGCGGCGCCGTACGCCCACGTGACGGCGCCGCTGCGGCGGCTGGTGGATCGGTGTGCCGGCGAGATCTGTGTGGCGATCAGTGCCGGGCGACCGGTTCCGGCCTGGGTGCTGGCGGAGCTGCCGGGTCTGCCGGAAGTGATGCGCGAGTCCGGCCGCCGCGCCAACGCCTACGAACGGGCGGTGATCGACCTGGTCGAGGCCGAGGTGCTCCGGGATCGGATCGGGCAGGAGTTCGCTGCGGTGGTTCTCGCCGTGGAGGATCGTGACGAGCGACGCGGAACCGTCATGGTGCGCGACCCGGCGATCGAGGCTCCTGTGGTCGGGACGGCGGCACTGCCGTTGGGCGCCGATGTCGTCGTACGCCTCAGTCGTGCCGATCTTGAGGCGCGCCGCGTGGGATTCGAGCTCGTCTCCGTCAGCGCCGGGTCATCAGCCGAGGCAATGCCCGGAGCCCGCTGAACCCGCACAGGCCTGCCGCAATCAGCAGCGGGAGCCCGATGCTGAAGATCCCGACGGTGCCCAGGATCGCCCAGATGATCGTGGCCATCCAGAGCGCCGTGAGTTTGCCCCGCATCTCGCGTAGGCCGTACGCCGCGCACGCCGCGCCGAGCAGTGCCATCTGGAGAAACCACCCCGCTGGTCGATCGCCTTCGCGGGCGATCAGCACGAGGTAGAGGCACAACGTGGCTGCGACGATGAGCAGGGCCGCCAGGACCGGCTTGTCCAGTCCGGCATCGGGGCCAGAAGTGGGGGCGTCGTGATCGGTCACCTCGTCAGTCCACCCGCGGGGATGCCGAAAGGCAAGGGGTGGAGGAGTCTCGGTTGCGGATGAGCTGGCTCGTAGGCCGGGTTCTGTTCGCCGGTCCACCTCACGATGAACCGGTTGGCGACCATCCATCTAGGACGACCGTTGCCGGCCGCCTCAGGCGGTCTACCCGTGAGCTCGGGCGGGCCGCCCTCAAACACTCACGCACCGGGTCCTCGCGGACCCGGCTTCTTGACCTTGCTCCGGGTGGGGTTTACCGAGCCGCACCGGTCGCCCGGCGCGCTGGTGGTCTCTTGCACCACCGTTTCACCCTTGCCGCCCGCGTCTCGGGTTGCCCGTCGACTCAGGTGGCGGTCTGTTCTCTGTGGCACTGTCCCGCGGGTTACCCCGGGTGGGTGTTACCCACCACCGTGCCCTGTGGAGCCCGGACCTTCCTCGGCGTACTCACGCGGAGTACGACGCGGTCGCCCGGCCAGCTCATCCGCATCCGGAAGCCTACGCCCACGTGACCCGGCGTGAAATCACACAAACTCGCGGTGACCCGGCGTGAAATCACGCGCACATCGAGTGACCCGGCGTGAAGTCACGCGGCAGCGCGGTGACCCGGCGTGAAATCACGCGGCAGCGCGGTGATTTCGAGACGGGTGAGCGATGAACGCCGTGTTTTCGCGACGGGTCGGCGAGGGGTGTGGTGATTTCACCCCGGGTGCGTGAGCACTTCCGCGCCGTCGGCGGTGACGAGCAGGGTGTGCTCGAACTGGGCGCTTCGCCGCAGGTCGCGGGTCACGACGGTCCATTGGTCGTCCCACATCCGCCACTCGTGGGTGCCGAGGTTGAGCATCGGCTCGATCGTGAAGGTCATGCCGGGCAGGATCGCCTCGTCGTACATCGGCTCGTCGTAGTGCGGGATCACGAGGCCGCTGTGGAAGGCCGTGCCGATGCCGTGGCCGGTGAAGTCCCGGACCACGCCATAGCCGAAACGCTTGGCGTACGACTCGATCACCCGTCCGATCACGCTGATCGTGCGCCCGGGCCGCACCGCCCGGATCGCGCGATCCAGCGCCTCCCTCGTGCGCTCGACCAACAACCGAGACTCCTCATCGACGTTCCCGGCGAGGAAGGTCGCGTTGGTGTCGCCGTGCACCCCGCCGATGAACGCCGTGACATCGATGTTGACGATGTCGCCGTCCTCGATCACCCGGGTGTCCGGGATCCCGTGGCAGATCACCTCGTTGACGCTGGTGCACAGGGACTTCGGGAAGCCCCGATACCCGAGGGTCGAGGGGTAGGCGTTGTGGTCGCACAAGAACTCATGGCCGATCCGGTCCAACTCGTCGGTCGTGACCCCCGGACGGATGTGTGATCCCACGAGCTCGCGCGCCTGCGCGGCCAACCGTCCCGCGATACGCATCTTCTCGATGGTCTCCGCGTCCTTCACCTCGCTGCCGGTGAACTTCGCCGGAGCCGGCCGGTCGACGTACTCCGGCCGTTCGATGTGAGCCGGCACCGAACGACGCGGCGTCACCGTGCCGGGGCTCACCGAAGCCGTCGTCACACTCATGGCCAGAATCCTAGAAGCCGACTAGAGCGCTGATACGCGCAGCACCGAGTCGTTGGTGCCGTTGGAGGTCGTGACCAGTAGGTCGCCGTTGTCGAGGAGGGTGACCGAACGCAGTCGTCCGTAGCTGCGCAAGGCCGCCGGAGTGCGCGTCCACTTCAGCTTTCCGCGCTTGGTGAACTTCATGAACACCACACGCTGGCCCGCCAGGGCGGCAACCGCCAGGGTGCCTTCGAGCTTGCCCCAGGCGACTCCGTCGATGAACGTCGCTCCGGAGGTCGCGATCGTGGGTACGCCGGATCGCCATCTGGCCCGGAACTGCTTGCCCGGGAGTGATTGGTCGGTCATCGGGCGCGACTCGTTGTAGCCGGGGATCGGGTTCCAGCCGAAGTTGCGCCCGGCCTTGAGTCGGTTGACCTCGTCGTTGCGGTCGGGTCCATGCTCGGCCGACCACAACGACCCGTTCGCGCGCTGAGCCAAACCCTGCACGTTGCGGTGGCCGTAGGTGTAGATCAAACGGGTGCGTCGGGCGTCGGCGTTGATCCAGGGATTGGTCGGCCACGGCTTGGCTGTGCGCGGATCCAGACGCAGCACCTTGCCGCCGAGCGAAGTCCGGCTCTGTGGGTTGGTTCCGACCGCCGCATCGCCCGTGCCGACGAGCAACGCTCCGTTGTCGGTCAGCAGCAATCGGCAGCCCCCGTGCCGGCCGCTGGTGGCCGGCATGTTCTTGACCAGCCAGGCAGAGCGGGTCACCTTGGTGAAGGCTGGATCGAAGCGCCAGGACCCCACGCGGACGTCGTGCGCGCCGGACTTCTTCGTGAAGCCCTGGCACAGGAAGAATCGGCGGTTGAACTCGAACTCCTGGTCCAAGGCGATCGACATCAGTCCGGTCTCACCGGAGACCCAGACCTTGTCACTCGGGAAGTCCACAGTGCTCAGGCTCCCGCCGTCGGCGATCAGCAAGCGGGCACTGTCACGTTCGGTGATCAGCAGGCGGCCCCCGCCGATCGGTTGCACGTCCCAGGGATTGCTCAGCCCACTGACTTCGGTGGTCACGGTCAAGGTGGGCAAAGCCCTGGGCAGGTCGTCGCCGCGGGCTGCGGGTTGAGCGCTCACGGCAGGCGTCGAGAGGACGAGAGCGGAGATGGTCAGCAGGGAGGTGAGCGTGGGGCGCATTCGGCCACGCTATGCCAGGTCGGCCCAGGAGGCGAACAGTCAGAAGGTGTGTTCCGGTCCGGGGAACGCGCCGCTGCGGACCTCGTCGGCGTAGGTGCGGGCGGCGTCGAGCAGCACGCCGTGCACGTCGGCATACTGCTTGACGAAGCGTGCGAGGCGGTCGGTTCGCCAGCCGAAAGCGTCCTGCCAGACCAGCACCTGCGCATCGCAGTGCACCCCGGCACCGATGCCGATGGTGGGAATCCGGAGGGCCGCCGTCACCTTTTCCGCCACCTCTCCTGGCACCATCTCCAAGACGATCGCAAAGGCTCCAGCTGCCTCCAGCGCCAGGGCTTCGTCGACCAGTCGCTGTCCGTCGGTGCCTCGCCCTTGGACCCGGTATCCGCCGAGTTGGTGCTCGGACTGAGGTGTGAACCCCACGTGAGCCATCACCGGGATGCCCGTGTCGGTGAGCAACCGCACCTGTGGGGTCATGGCGTGGCCGCCCTCGAGCTTCACGGCGTGGGCCCCGGCCTCCTTCATGAACCGCGCGGCGCTGTGGAAGGCCTGCTCGGGGGAGGCCTGATAGGTCCCGAACGGCAGATCGGCCACGACCAGCGCACGGCGAACGCTGCGCGCCACCGCACGAGTCAGCGGGATCAGCTCGTCCAAGGTGACGGGGAGTGAGTTCTGGTTGGCGAGCACGTTGTTGGACGCGCTGTCACCGACCAGCAGCACCTCGATGCCCGCTTCGTCGAAGGTCTGCGCGGCGAACTGCTCGTACGCAGTGAGTACGGCGAACCGTTCGCCGCGTTGCTTCAACTCGCGCAGGTGCGGGGTCCTGATGCGCTTGAGCGTCGGGGCCAGTGGCTCCGGCGGGGACGCAGCGGATGGGGATTGCTCGCTCATGGTGGCACCAGGCTAGTGGCGCGCGACGCGATCGGCTCGGTATCGGGCGTACCAAGACGGCCGGGGTGAGAGAATCGGAGCGTGGACTTCTACTCGGCGTACGCCCAGGGATTTGCGCGGGTTGCCGCCGGCACGATCCCCGTCGCCATCGCCGACCCCGCCGCCAACGCGGCGACGATCCTGGCTCAAGCCCAGACCTTGCACGAACAGGGAGTCGCCGTCGCGGTGTTCCCTGAGTTGTCCTTGTGCGGCTACGCCGTCGACGACCTGCTGATGCAGGACACCTTGCTCGAGTCCGTTCAACAGGGGCTCGCGAGGATCGTCACAGGATCGACCGACCTGCTCCCGGTGCTGGTCGTGGGGGCGCCGCTGCTGCAAGGGACTCGGCTGCTCAACTGCGCGGTCGTCATCCATCGTGGCGAGGTGCTCGGCGTCGCGCCCAAGTCGTATCTCCCCAACTACCAGGAGTTCTACGAACGCCGCCACTTCGCGCCGGGGGACGACCGGCGCTGGGCGTCGATCACGATCGGCGTCGGGCCCGATGACCTGCGCGAGGTGCCGTTCGGCCCAGACCTGATCTTCCGCGCCGAGGACGTGCCCGGACTCAGCCTGTTCGTGGAAGTGTGCGAGGACCTGTGGGTGCCCATCCCGCCGAGTGCCGAGGCCGCGCTGGCCGGGGCCACGGTGCTGGCGAACTTGTCAGGGAGCCCGATCACCGTCTCGCGCGCCGAAGATCGCCGCTTGCTGGTGCGTTCGGCCAGCGCCCGTTGCAACGCCGCCTACCTGTACGCCGCCGCGGGGCCGGGGGAGTCGACCACCGATCTGTCCTGGGACGGGCAGACCATGATCTACGAGTGCGGTGACCTCCTCGCCGAGACCGAGCGCTTTCCCGAGACGGCTCAATGGAGCATCAGCGATGTCGACCTCGACCGGCTGCGTCAGGAGCGGTTGCGACAGGGCACCTTCGACGACAATCGACGCACCCACGCAGACCGGGTGCAGGCGTTCCGGACCGTGGAGTTCGAGGTGCGGCCCCCGACCGGTGACATCGGCCTGCGCCGGGCGGTCGACCGGTTCCCTTTCGTCCCTGACGACCCGCAACGGCTGGCCCAGGACTGCTACGAGGCCTACAACATCCAGGTCTCCGGCCTCGAACAGCGGCTGCGTGCCATCGGGGGTGTGATCGGGGATCCGTTGGCCGTGATCGGCGTCTCCGGGGGACTGGACTCCACGCACGCGCTGATCGTCGCGGCCAAGGCGATGGACCGCCTGGGGCGGCCGCGCAGCGACGTCCATGCGTTCACGATGCCCGGTTTCGCCACCAGCGAGCAGACCAAGTCGCGGGCCACCCGATTGGCGAAGTCCCTAGGCGTGACGTTCGAGGAACTGGACATCCGGCCCGCGGCCCGGCAGCTGCTGCGCGATCTCGGGCATCCGGCCGCCGACGGCGAACCCGTCTACGACGTGACCTACGAGAACGTGCAGGCCGGGTTGCGCACCGACTACCTGTTCCGGCTGGCCAACCACCGGGGCGGCATCGTGGTCGGCACCGGCGACCTCTCGGAGCTCGCGCTGGGATGGTGCACCTACGGCGTCGGCGACCAGATGGCCCACTACAACGTCAACGCCGGGGTGCCCAAGACGCTGATCCAGCACCTGATCCGGTGGGTGATCGACACCGAGCAGTTCGACGCCGCGGCCGGCGATGTGCTGGCCGAGATCCTGGGGCAGGAGATCACACCCGAACTGATCCCCGCCCGGGACGGGGTCAAACCACAGGCGACCGAGGACACGGTCGGCCCGTACGCCTTGGCCGACTTTGCGCTCTTCCACGTGATCCGGCGCGGCTACCGGCCAAGCAAGATCGCCTTCCTCGCCTGGCACGCGTGGCGGGACGCGTCTGCGGGATCCTGGCCGCCCGGGTTCCGGGAGGACCAACGCCAGGCGTACGACCTCGGCACCATCAAGCATTGGCTCACCGGGTTTGCCCGTCGCTTCTTCGCCAACCAGTTCAAGCGCTCCGCACTCCCCAATGGCCCCAAGGTCGTCGCGGGTGGAACGATGAGCCCCCGCGGTGATTGGCGCATGCCGTCCGACGCGAGCGTGGCAGCCTGGCTCGCTGAGATCGAGCACATCCCGAACCAGTGAATCGAAGAGAGTAGGCAGATGGGAAAGCAGGAAGACTTCGTCCTTCGGGCGCTCGAAGAGCGTGATGTCCGGTTCGTGCGGTTGTGGTTCACCGACGTGCTGGGCTTCTTGAAGTCCGTGGCCGTCGCGCCTGCCGAGCTCGAAGGCGCCTTCGAGGAGGGCATCGGCTTCGACGGCTCGGCGATCGAGGGGTTCGCCCGGGTCTACGAATCCGACATGCTGGCCAAACCGGACCCGTCGACCTTCCAGGTGCTGCCCTGGCGCAGCGAAGGCCCGGCGACGGCGCGGATGTTCTGCGACATCGTCATGCCCGACGGCTCCCCGTCGTACGCCGACCCGCGGTTCGTCTTGAAGCGAACCCTCACCCAGGCGGCGGAGAAGGGCTTCACGTTCTACACCCACCCCGAGATCGAGTTCTATCTCTTCAAGGGTGAGCCCGCACCCGGCGAGCATCCCGTCCCCGTGGACCGCAGCGGCTACTTCGACCACACGGCTCAGTCGATGGGGACCGACTTCCGTCGACACGCGATCACCATGCTCGAGGCGATGGGGATCTCGGTCGAGTTCAGCCACCACGAGGGCGGTCCGGGTCAGAACGAGATCGACCTGAGGTACGCCGACGCGCTGACGACTGCGGACAACATCATGACCTTCCGCACTGTCGTGCGCGAAGTGGCGTTGAGCCAGGGCATCTGGGCCAGCTTCATGCCCAAGCCGTTCACTCAGCATCCGGGGTCGGGCATGCACACCCATGTGAGCCTGTTCGAGGGCGACCAGAACGCCTTCTTCGAAGGTGGGGCGGAGTATCACCTGAGCAAGACCGGCCGGGCGTTCATCGCCGGGATCTTGCGGCATGCCGCCGAGATCACCGTCGTGACGAACCAGTGGGTCAACTCCTACAAGCGGCTGATCGGTGGCGGCGAGGCTCCGCCGTACATCTGCTGGGGGCACAACAATCGTTCGGCGATGGTGCGGGTGCCGATGTACAAGCCCAACAAGGGTCAGTCCACGCGCATCGAACTGCGCACGATCGACGCTGCCTGCAACCCCTATCTCGCTTTCGCCGTCACCCTCGCCGCCGGGATGAAGGGCATCGAAGAGGCCTACGAGTTGCCGCGTGAGGCAGAGGACGATGTGTGGTCGTTGACCGACCGCGAACGCAAGGCGTTGGGGATCGATCCGCTGCCGCGCAGTCTGGACGACGCGATCGCGATCGCCGAGTCCTCCGAGCTGCTCGCCGACACTCTCGGCGAGCACGTGTTCGACTTCTTCCTGCGCAATAAGCGGGCTGAGTGGAACGAGTACAGCCGGCAGGTGTCGGTGTTCGAGCGAGACACTATGCTCCCCGTCTTGTGAAGTACGACGCCTCCCGCCGCCCCGAAATCGTGCATGGGCCCTCCCGCGCCCGGATCCTGAGGGTGTTGTTGTGGGTCGTCTTGGCCCAGGCCCTGCTGGTCGCCGTGTGGTTCTTGTTCTTGTTGGTCAAGTTCCGCAACAACGACAGCCAGAACATCCTCGAGCTGCGCGCCTTCCTGACGGCCTTTGCGCTGCCGGCGACCTCGATGCTGCTGCTGACGAGCGCACTGGCGGTCTACTTCGCGCCACGCCGCAACGCGACGTTCCGGATGTTGGCCACGTTCGTCGGCGGCCTGATGGTGATGGTCGCGGTGCTTTT